>JAXIZX010000306.1:0-14454 GCA_036303765.1 Collinsella sp.
ACCCTGATCAGCTTCGCCGTCGCCGTGGGCAAGGCCGCCCGCGCCGTCTCGCCCGAGTTCAAGGGCCTCACGCACCGCGTCGTCCGCATCGCCCCCGCCACCTATGGCGAGGACTACCGTCCCGACGCCCAGCAGTTGCTCGCCGCGTTTGACGCCGTCGAGGCGCTCACTGCTACCGGCAACGCCCTGGCCATATCCACGCCCGGCTACGGCTGCGGCGCCGAGAGCCTCTTTAAGATGTGCGTCGGTAACCAGATCGGTATCGAGCTTGCCGAGGATGTAGACGTGGAGAGCCTCTTCACCCCGCTCTACGGCAGTTTTATCGTCGAGCTCGCCGAGGACGCCGAGCTGCCCGAGGTCGCCGACGGCGTTGTCGTCGAGCCCCTGGGCACCACCGTCGAGGGCTATGTCATCGACACCGGCTCCGAGGTCATCGAGCTCGCCGAGCTCCAGGAGGCCTGGGAGAGCGGCATCGAGGGCGTCTTCGCCTACCGCAGCGCCGGCGAGACCCCCGAGGTCGAGACCATCGACTTCCGCGCCAAGGATATCCACGTGTACGGCGGCGCCAAGATCGCCCGTCCGCGCGTGATCATCCCCGTGTTCCCCGGCAACAACTGTGAGTACGACAGCGCACGTGCCTTCCGCGCAGCCGGTGCCGAAGCCGACACCTTCGTGATCAACAACCTCACGCCCGAGGCCGTCGCCGAGAGCACCCACGAGCTTGCCCGCCGCATCCGTGCAAGCCAGATCGTTATGATCCCCGGCGGCTTCTCGGGCGGCGACGAGCCCGACGGCTCTGCCAAGTTCATCACGGCGTTCTTCCGCGCTCCCGAGGTCACCGAGGCAGTCCGCGACCTGCTCAAGGCCCGCGATGGCCTGATGCTGGGCATCTGCAACGGCTTCCAGGCCCTGATCAAGCTCGGCCTGGTGCCCTACGGCGACATCGTCGACGCCACGCCCGATGCGCCCACGTTGACGTTCAACACCATCGGTCGCCACCAGAGCCGTCTGGTGCGCACCCGCATCTCGTCCAACTTGTCCCCGTGGCTGTCGCAGTGCAGCCTGGACGACCCCTATACCGTCGCCATCAGCCACGGCGAGGGCCGCTTTGTCGCCAATGACGAAGTGCTCGCCCAGCTGATCGCCAACGGCCAGGTCGCCACGCAGTACGTGGGCGAGAACGGCAAACCCAGCATGGACCTTTCCGTCAACCCCAACGGCTCCGCACTCGCCATCGAGGGCATCACGAGCCCCGACGGCCGTGTCCTGGGCAAGATGGGCCATGCCGAGCGTCGCGGCGACAACCTGTACTGCAACGTGCCCGAGCATGTCCCCGGCGACAAATTCATGCCGATCTTTGAGAGCGGCGTAGCCTACTTCGCTTAATGCGTTTCCATCGGGTACAATCCCCTCGGGTAACAACACCCGCCACCGGCACCCCCGGTGGCGGGTTCTTTTTTGCTTTGCGCGTATAGGAGAAGGACATCATGGAAAGCCGCAAGCCGTATCTCGCCACCCTGCCCGGACTCATCCTGGGCTGTCTCGTTTGCTGCGCGCTCTGGGGCTCCGCCTTCCCCTGCATCAAGATCGGCTACGGCCTCTTTAGTATTCCCGCGCACGACAGCGCCTCGCAGCTGCTCTTCGCGGGCCTGCGCTTCACCCTTGCCGGCATGCTGGTCATTGTTGGCATGAGCGTGGCCCAGCGCCGACCGCTCGTTCCGCAAGCGCGCGATATCAAGCCCATCTGCATCTTGTCGCTCTTCCAGACTATCGGGCAGTACTTCTTTTTCTACCTGGGCCTCTCGCGCGCCAGCGCCATGTCGAGCTCCATCATCGAGGCCAGCGCCAACTTCCTCGCAATCCTCTTTGCCGCCCTGGCATTTCACACCGAGAAGCTCAATGCGGCCAAAGTGCTCGGCTGCGTACTGGGCTTTGCCGGCGTCGCGCTCGTCAACCTTTCGGGCGCGGACGGCACCTTTGGCTTTACGCTCGACGGCGAGGGTTTTATCCTAGCCTCCACCGTCGCGGGTGCCCTTTCGACCTGCCTGATCGGTATCTTCTCGCGTGAGCACGACGGCGTCTTGCTTGCCGGGTGGCAGTTCTTGGTCGGCGGCCTGGTCCTCACCGCCATCGGCTTTTTGATGGGTGGCGCGCTCTCCCCCACGGCGATTGCCCCCGCCATCGCGCTCATCATCTACATGGCGCTTATCTCCGCGGTCGCCTACTCGCTGTGGTCGCGCCTGCTTGCCGTCAACCCCGTCAGCCGCGTCTCGGTCTTTGGGTTTATGAACCCCGTCTTTGGTGTGCTGCTGAGCGCGCTGCTGCTCGGCGAGGGCGCTGGCACGAGCCCCATTACCGTCATCGTTGCCCTGCTGTTGGTCTGCGGCGGCATCATCATCGTCAACAAACCCAAAAAAGCCTAGCGAGCTCACCTTTTTAAAGAGGGCGTTCGCACACTTTAGCTTAATGGAATACATCGATGAGCTGAGGGCCGCCACGCACGCAAGCGTGCGACCCTTTTCCTAGCGTATCTGGACGCCGGCCTTCTTTTTCTCGGCCTTGACGCGGTAGAGCTCCGCGTCGGCAGCGCGAAGCAAGTCTTGCCAGGTATCGACGCCGTCACCGACCCGTGCGTAGCCGATGGACATCCGCAACAGATACGGCACCTCGGCGCGCGCGAGCTCGTCGTTGATTGCCGCGCACAGACGTATGATGTCCTGTTCCGCCGCTGCCTTTTGGAGCACCACGAACTCATCGCCACCATAACGCGCGATAAAGCCACCAGACGCCGAGCAGACCTCTTTGAGCGCAGCGGATATTACCTGAAGAGCATGGTCACCCTCCACATGTCCATAGCGATCGTTAATCTGCTTAAAGCCGTCAGCGTCCATCATAAGCAGATATACATCTTCGGCCTGATCCACATTTGAGAAGAGCGACAGCATATAGGTCTCAAAACGGTTGCGATTGTTGAGGCCAGTCAACGGGTCGGTCGAGATGAGCTGCTCCTGGCAGATGATATAGAGCAGCAACATGCTAATCATTATGCCGACACAAAGGCCAGGCACCGAGTATACGATCTGAAAGGTACCGCCCACCAGAGCGGGAACCGCAAAAAAGGCGAGGGTGCGATAAATGGCCTTCTTTTGCAGGCTTTCGACTTTTCGAGCCTGAATAAAGGCATGCAAGGACGTATATATGACGTAGCAGTAGCTAACGATAGGCTGAATCATATAAAGCGCTCCGCGACGATATACGCCCCGCGCATCGATATAGAACATAGCGTGCGTCCAGTAGCTGGTAAATGCCAGAACGACCACCAATGCGGTTGGCAACGTTAAAAGTACCACCCTATAGGGCGTGGTCAGGAGCCGTGAGCCCTGCATCGTCTCGGAATAGAAAAACCAAATGAGGCACGCGATGGCGAACAGCGAAAACGAAACCGCGTTGGAAATCCAGTTGGCCGTGATGCCTACAGGAGTGCTCACGCCGTCCGAGAGCGTCCAGATCATATCGAAGAAAATGTAGGCAGCAGACGTGTAGCCCAGCATGCTAAACAAAAGCTGCTGGGTGCTCGAGAACAGGGAGCGACGGCTTCGCACGGCAAGTCCGATAAGAATAATCATGCACAGCAGGAATATCTCGATCTTGAGTGCCTTAATCACCAGGTGCCATTCCCTCTATATCCAAGTGGCCAGAATCGCCCGAGTCGCGCCCAGGCGCCAAACGCCCCTTTCTCCGCAGGGGTAAGGGGAATAATAGCAGAGCGCCCGAACATCACTGCAAAACAGTTTCCGTTCGGGCGCTCGGACGGCGCGAACTGCACGCCGGAATCAATTATCGGTAACGGCCGTTACTCGCCGTCGATGTCGGTCGCGACGGCCTCCTCAATAGCCTCGACGCCTTCGACCGACAGATCCTCTTCGCCGTGGCAGAACTTCTTATCGACCCAGCCGGTCAGAATCGGGGCCATGATTGCCGTGATGATGACGGCGGTGGCGATCTGCGCATACGCGGTGGGCGCAAGCTCGGCATAGCGTGGCGCGACCTCGGCAAGGGCAACCGGCGTGGTCATAGCCGTGCCGGCGATGGTGGAACAAGCCACGGCAGCCTTGCCGTTACCACCGCACAGGCGCTCGAACGCAAAGGTTATGGGACCGACGACAAACAGCGTGACAAGGCCCAGCAAGATGCCGGAAATACCACCGGCGATGAAGCTCGAAAGGCTCATGGACGCACCGAGCTGAAAACCAATTACAGCGATCGCGGGATTGGCGCCGGGAACCAGCAGGTTCTTGATAAACGGGAACAAGTTGCCCAGAACCATGCCGATAACGAGCGGCAAAATGGAGCCGATGATAGTACCGACAGGGATGTTGGCAAGACCCGAAACACCAAGGATGATCATCGTGACGGCGGGGCCGGCCGTAAAGAACAGGATACCGACGGCGCCCTGCTCGGACTCATCGCCGAACTCGCCCATGATGCCCGTATAGAGCGCCATGTTGCAAAACGTGATGCCGCCGATGATAGACACGGAGCTCAGACCCAGGAAGTTGTCGTTAAAGAAATATGCCACGCCTAGGCCGAGAACCGCTGCGACGACCAGCTTGGGGATCAGCACGACGATGCCGGTCTTGATGGCGCCCGGCGTGGACTTAAAGCTGATGCCGGCGCCCACAAACAGCAGGATCGCGGCAACGATGGTGTTGGAGCCACCGCGGCAGGCAGCCGTAAAGAAGCCGCCGACCTCAAAGACCTGCGGGCAGAAGGTGTTGAGCAAAAGACCGACGATCATCGGATAGATCATGATGTCGCCCGGAATGCGCGGGACCTTGAATTTCTTTTGCTCGTTGGCGGTTGCTTCCTGTGCCATGAAACCCCCATTTCCGCTGACGGGGTACAAAAGCCCACGTCACGCTTTGCTACAGTAAAGTTTGACCATGGTACCAGAAGAAATAGACCAGCTCGGTGAAAAATTCGACAAGTTGGGATGGAACGAGATTCGGCGCCCGCGACGCCACCCCTATATAAGGCTCAAGACGATATAGAGTACGGTGCCCGAGACGCAGCACCACAGCATCGATTTTGTCTTGACCGCCACGACCACGACGCCGGCGGCCGCAATCCAGGGAACCAAGGCAGGCCAGAGTCCCGCGTCGAACGCGCCGGGGCTCACCAAGTCGTTGGCGACCAGCGCGGCAAAGGCAGCGGGCGGGATATAGCCCAGGGCCTCGGTAATACGGGGCGACAGGGTCCGCCCGCGCAAGGCGAACGCCGGCGCGATGCGAAAGAACGCGATAGCAGCCCACGACGACAGCCACAGAACCAAGAACTCGTTAACGGGCATCGCGGGCACCTCTTCCGTCAAATACAGCATCGCACGCCAGCGCAATGGCAATGCCGACCACGACGCTTGCCGGCACGGCAATATTCGCGAGGCCCAAGAACTTGCATACGGCGACGGACACCGCGCCCGAAACCGCCGCGACAACGTTACCGCGCGACAGCCGCTGCGAAAAGAGCAGGCAGATAAAGAGCGAGGTGCAGACAAAGGCTGCAATGGCGGTGGGAACATCGACAACGGCGCCGACGATGGCGCCCATCGTACACGAAACGCCCCATGTTGCGATGAGGATCACGTTGAGCACAAAGGACTCGCGCGGGCCCCAATCCTCCCCTTCAACCAACTTGGCAAGCGAGATGCCATATGCCTCCTCGGTAAGTGTCGCGGCAACAGCCAGCGTCTGACGCTTCGAGGCACCCCTCAGATGCGGTGCGATCGATGCCGAGTAAAGCGCAAAACGCGAGGAGATGGCGGCAACGCTCGCGACGATCGATGCTGCAGGCACACCCGCCAGCCACAGGTTGCAGATCATAAACTGGCCGCTGCCCGTCACAAACGTACTGCTTAGAGCAAAGACCATCCAGGGCTCCATTCCCGTCTGCCCCATGATCATTCCGCACGGCGCGCCTATTGCAACATAGGTAAGCATCACTGGCCAGACGGTTCTAACGATTTTGAGCACCATAGCGTTCCTCGTCCCGACAAGCTTTCCGAGCCGCATTCAACGACGCGGCAGAATCATCGCCCGGTGGCAATAAAGTTCGCCTACAATTGCCACCGGATCGAAAGACACAGAAAGACACAGCTTTTTAGGAAGTCATTATGACAGCTATCGATCGAACGACGGCAGTCGCGGCCTTCAAGACCTATACCGATGCTTACGATGCCGCCAATCCGCGTATCGCGCTCAAAATCGAGCATACGTACCACGTTGCCGAGGTATGCGATGCCGTGGCGCGCGAACAGGACTGGTCACCGCAGGACATTGACCTAGCGTGGCTTTGCGGCCTGCTACACGATATGGGTCGCTTTGAACAGTTGCGACGCTGGGACACGTTTAAGAATGCCGAGAGTATGAGCCATGCGGAGTTGGGCGTCGAGGTTCTCTTTGGCAAAAACCCTGCAGACGCGCCCGCGACAACAAGTATCCGCGACTTTATCGACGATCCGGCAGAAGACGAGCTCATCCGTGCAAGCATCGCCCACCACAGCGATTTTCGCCTACCCACGGAACTCGACACCCGCACGCGGAACTTCTGCGATATCGTGCGCGATGGCGACAAGATCGACATTATGCGCACCATCGCCGACAGCACCGTCGACACCATCCTCAAGGTTGATGAGGATACATTTCTTACCAGCCACTTCTCGGTACCGACGCTTGCCGCCTTTGACGAACACCGCTGCGTCGCACGCGACGAACGCGATGAGCCGGCCGACTACTTGGTGGGGCTCATCTGCTTTATGTTTGAGCTCGTCTATCCCGCAAGCCGCGCGCTGGCGCGCAAGCAGGGCGATATCTACCGCCTGCTCGACGCGCCCTTTGGTATCGTGCGGCCCTTTACCGATCCCGCCACGCAAGCGACCTGGGAGCGCTTAAAGGACGAGATGCGCGACTGGCTGGCGCGCGCCTAGCGCTCGAGCTGGGCCAGGAGCTCCTCGACGACTTCGACGGCGTCGCCGACAACTTTGTACTGCGCAGCGCCAAAGATGGGAGCATCCGGGTCCTCGTTGACGGCGATGATGCACTCCGCGCCGCCGATGCCGGCTAGGTGCTGGATAGCACCCGAAACGCCGATGCTCACGAGGAGCTTAGGCGAAACCGACACGCCGGTCTGGCCAATCTGGTGGCGGTACTCCAGCCAACCCGCCTCCACGACGGGACGCGTGCAACCAAGCTCGGCACCCAGCGCATCGGCGAGCTTTCGCATCAGAGGCAGATTCTTCTTGGAGCCAATGCCGCGGCCCACCACGACCAGGCGCTCGGCATCGGCAATTGATGCCTGCTGCCCCCACTCCTCGGCTGGAATCGAGATATTGACGCGGGCCTTAACATCATCCGCCAGCGATACCTGGGTAATCGTGCCAGAGCGGCCGTAATCAAACTCGGGCGCTCCAAAGATGCCGGGACGCACCGTTGCCATCTGGGGACGATGATTGGGGCAGATAATGGTGGCCATCAAGTTGCCGCCAAACGCCGGGCGCGTCTGCTGCAGTAGGCCCGACTCCGCATCCATCGAAAGCACGGTGCAGTCGGCCGTAAGACCCGTCTGCGAACGCACGGCAACGCCGGGTGCCAGTTCGCGACCAAAAGCGGTTGCACCATATAGGATGGCCTCGGGTTTGCGTTCGGCTGCCAAATCGCAGATCAAGCGGGCGTAGACCTCCGCATCGTTTT
Source organism: Collinsella sp. (assembly GCA_036303765.1). Lineage (GTDB taxonomy): Bacteria > Actinomycetota > Coriobacteriia > Coriobacteriales > Coriobacteriaceae > Collinsella. The sequence continues at coordinate 7,746 of JAXIZX010000306.1, forward strand.
GGCGCAGGCGCTCGTCGCGACAGGCCAGGACTTCGTCGGCGCCCGCGCAAACCAGATGCTCCAGGTCCCCAAGCGAGCCCTCGGGGCTCATGCCGACCAGTGCCACCAGACGGCAGCCGCGAGCATCGGCAAGCTCGCGCCCCTTGCCCATGAGCTCGTAGGCCACGGGAGCCACGGCATCGTGCTCGTCAGTCTGCACGAAGACCCAAATGTCTCGATATGCATCAAGGTCCACCGCACCAGCGGCCTCGTCACGCTCGATCGAGATAGCATTGACGGGGCAGGCGTCGACGCACCCACCGCATAGGATGCAGCCGTCAGTTACGCGGGCGCATCGGTTGGGTCGCTCGCCTTCCACTACGATGCCGCCCGAGGCACAGGCGCGAACGCAGCGACCGCAGCCGATACAGGCTTCGCTATCGATAATCAGTCCGCTCATCTATGCCATCCCCTCGATAATCTTGGCAAGCTTTGCCGCCTGCTCGGACGCCGTCCCCTCAACGGCCTCGCACGTTTGGTCACGGTCGGGCACAAACGAGCGCACGACCTGTGTCGGCGACCCGGCAAGACCGCAACGCGCGGGGTCGGCGTTCACGTCGGCGGCACTGACCACGCGCACGTCCGCCTCCTCCGCCGCGCGAATACCGGCAATACTCGGCATACGCAACTGGCCAATCTCCTTGGCAGTCGTCATCGCGCACGGCATCTCAAGGTACACCGTCTCCTCGCCGGCATCGCATCCGTGAACGAGCGCCAGCGAGCCACAGGTCGTAAAGCCCGCGCTCTGCACGCAGCTCACGTCGGTCACGCAGGGAATATCAAAGGCACCGGCAAGCTCGGGACCAATCTGGGCCGTATCGCCATCCACCGCCATCTTGCCGCAGATGAGCAGGTCGAAGTCCTCGTCGAGCGCCTCGATGCCGCACTTGAGGGCATAGGTGGTTGCCAGGGTATCGGCACCTGCAAAGGCGCGATCGGTCAGCAGCAGCGCATCGTCGGCGCCTCGAGCGATGCAGTCGCGCAGCAGCGACTCGGTCGCGGGGATGCCCATCGACACCACCGTCACGCGCACATCCATGCCAAAGCCGATAAAGTCGTCCTTCAGCGCCAGCGCGCATTCCAAAGCGCTCGCATCAAAGGGATTAATGACCGCCTGCTTGCCATCGCGCACGATGGTATTGGTCTTGGGGTCCATCTTGACCTCAGTGCTGCCCGGCACGGCCTTGACGCACACCACCATATGGAAATCGCTCATCTTCACGCGCCCCCTTTCTGGACGAGCTCATCCAAGAGCTTCTCCGAAAACAGGTTACCGCGACCCAGCTGCCCGGCAGGATCGAGCTGGAGCTTGAGCCGCGCCGACTCGACCATGGCCTCGTGACCGTACATCGTCTCCAAGAAGCCCGCCTTGATCTTGCCGACGCCGTGTTCTGCGGAGACGGCACCGCCCATGGCCGTGACCTCGGAAGCCCACTGGGCAAAGAGTTCTGCGCCGCGGCGATAATCCTGTGCATCGCGCGGCAGAATGTTCACATGCAGATGGTTGTTACCGATATGCCCCCAGGCGGCAGATTCAAGCCCACTTTCCGCCAGCGTGCGGCGATAGAGGGCGATAACATCGGCCAAGTGCGCGTTGGGCACCGACATGTCCGAACCCAGTTTGGTGATGGTGGGATCCATGCGGCGGCGCTCGTCGATGAGCATGTTGACGCTCTCGGGCACCGCATGGCGGAAGAATCGCTGACACTCGCGATCGACCTCGGTGCGCGCGACCCATGTCGCATCGCCACTGCCGCCCGCAAGCTCCAGTACCCACCCCAAGTGATACAACTCCTCAGTCGCCTGGGCTTCGTCGTCGCAGTCGAGCTCCACGTAGACACAGACCTTGGCGTCTTTGTCGAGCGCAGGCAGCGAGGCAAACGCCGTCGACTGCTCACGCTGACGACGCAGGATATCCAGGGCGCCAGCATCGAAGTACTCGATGGCAGCCGCATGGGACAGGACGGGACGCACAGAATCGGTGAAGGACACGGCCTTGTCTTCGCTGTCGAAGAAGCAGCTCACGCCCCAAACGACCGCGGGTGCCACCTGCAGGGCAATCTCGAGTTCGGTGATGACACCGATTGTGCCACACGCACCGATAAACAGATCGATGGCATCCATATCGTCAGCAACGAAATAGCCCGAAGCATTTTTTGTCTTGGGCATGGTATAGCCGGGAAGATCGAGCTCGAGTGTACGGCCCGCTGCCGTCACGAGCGACAGGTGGCGGCCCTGGGCAAAAGCCTCGCCGCGCCGAAGCTCAAGCAAATCGCCATCAGCCAGCACGACGTGGAGTCCCGTGATATGTGGGCGCATGGGGCCGTAGGCGTAGCTGCGGGCACCGGAGGCGTTACATGCCGCCATGCCGCCCAGACAGGCAGACGCCTCGGTGGGATCGGTGGGAAAGAACTGCTCGGGAGCCTCTTGGAACTCCTCGTAGGCCTCAAGCGATGCCTGGTCCCAACCAGCGGTCGGCAGCACCTTCTTGCTCAGCTGCTTGCGCAGCTCCGAGAGCACAACGCCCGGCTCCACGCGCAGCAGAAATTGGCCTTGTTCATCGCGGCGAAGGCCCAAATAGCGATTCATACGGGAAGTATTGAGGATATGCCCGCCGTGGGGCACGGCGCCGGCGGCAAGGCCGGTTCGGGCGCCCTGAACCGTTACCGGAACACGCTCGGCATGGAGCTTTTCCAAAATGGCACGGACCTCGTTTTCCGTTGTCGGAAACGAGATGCTCGAGGCCTCGCCCGATGCGCGAGATTCATCGCGGCCATACTCTTCGAACTCGTCGGTGAAGGGTTTGATGGTTGCAGACACGCGAACTCCCCCTTTAGCTAACTACAGTGTTTGCAGGGAGATGTTACCGCATCGTTTCGTCGACGTGTTCGAGACCGTCTCCATAATTGGCGTTTTTTACGTTCGTGCAATTCGGCGAGCGGCTTGATTTCCTCGGCAGACGATGCTTTTGACACATATGGCCCCGCCGTCGCCGACCGCGCGATTGTCGCTCGAAAAAAGTTGGAGTATTTTTTGCCGCCTTTTACCTGCGGAGACGCCAATCCGTCAAGCATTTGGTCAGAAATTGGTCAAGTAGCGGCTGATAAGGTCGGCGTCGACAGCCAAAACCGATAGAAGTTTTGACCCAGAAGCAGGGAGGTTCCCATGGCATATTACTGGCCCCAGTACGGCATCGCCATCGAAGTCGACGACGATCCCCATCTCCTGCCTTTCGACGAAGAGGCATTCCCCGATACGACGGTCTACCACGTTACCACCGATGTGATCTGCGACCCCGAGTCGTTCTCGGCGCTCGCCCACCACATCGCGCATATCCACGACATCGAGCTCCCTCCCGACTTCGACGAGCTCGTCTACTCGCGCCGTCTGATGCTTCACATGCTCTTTGGAGCGGACCCGTCCACCTTTGCGCGCATCTATACCGCCAAGGATGCCGCATGAGCGCGAAGAAGCCACCCCACTTTGCAGGCCTGGGTCGTCGCAAGAAGCTCATCGTTGCCTGCTTGGCCATCGTCTGTGCCCTTGTCGCCGTAGGACTATACGTTTGGCAGTCGCAGCCCGTACCCGAGGCGGGCGCTTCGGTTACGACGGCCGAGGGCAAAACGCGCCAGGAAATCCAAGATGAGCTCGACGCCATCGTCCGCGACAACATGATGACGATTTCGGTCGCGCCGGTCGCTCAGCTGCAGGAGGACGGCAAACTGCGCGTCAACGTGCAAAACGTCCAAGACAATAAATTTCCCCAGCGATTCCGCGTCATCCAAAACGACGAGACCATGTACGAATCCGGTGTGGTCGAGACCGGCAAGACAATCGAAACGTGCCCCGCCGGCGACATCAAAGAAGGCGAGGCGTACATCGAGATCCAGGCACTCGATGCCAAGACCCTCGACAGCCACGGCAATCCGACACGTGTCAAGGTGCGGGTTGAGCAAGCCGAGAACTAGCTTTTCCGGCCGACGCGGCACCGCACGCAATTCACCAGCATTCGTCCAATCATCGCGGGGACGGCCCGCGGCGAATAGAAAGGAACGACCATGGACATCACCAGGAACATGAACGGAGTCAGAGCGCTCGTCGTGGGCACAGGGCTCGCGCTCGCGCTCGCAATGGGCGCCGCCCCGACGCCAGCTATGGCAGCCGGGCGCGTTGGAACCACGAAGGTAATGGTCAGGACCGAGATCGACAACGTTGAGTTCAAAGTTCCGACGGTTATTCCCTTCGTCGCCAAGGCCGACGGCACGCTTCAGGGCCCCTCAGAAGACGCGACCACCATCGACAATCATTCGGCCTACGGCATCCATGTCACCAACATGAAGATCGACGCCATGAACACCTGGACCATTGCCGCCGACGCCAAGGCCGGAACCGCGCAGAACTCCATCGACTTTAAGGTCGGCCCCGACGGCGCGCTCCAGAACGCCAGCGCCGCCGCGCAAGGGACGGGCCTCGATCTTTCCAAGAATGCAGCCTTCGACATGGGCTACCAGGGCATTGCCGGCGGCACGGACAAAATCAAGCTCAAGACAAGCGGAAACGTCGCCCGCGTCACGCGCGACATCTTCCGCGTAACCGGCGAAGGCGATCAGGTTGCGACGATCACCTGGACGGTCGAGCCCGGTGCGCACACGGCATAAGGCCGTCGCCCTGGCCGCCGCCGTCAGCATCCTAGCGTTTGGGCCAGCCATGGCCTTTGCCCAGCAAGAACAGGCGCAGGCCGCCACGCAAGTGACGGTCGACCTCTCGGAGCTCGACCGCGGCGACCGCGAGGAACCGTTGGCGCAGACAGGCGACAGACGATGGCTCTTGGCAGCAGGCGCCACAGCAGCAGGCGCGGGAACCGCCGGCCTCGGTCTGCACATCAAACGCAGCCAGAAACAAAACACGGACAGGCCGCACTAAATTAGCTAAGGAGACCCCATGGCATCGAAGAACCTTTTGCCCGTCGTCGCACTCTGCGGCGCGCTCGCAACCGGAACGCCTGTCGCCGCTTGGGCGACTCCCGTCATGGCAGACTCCTTACCAGTAGCCCTAAGTTCCGCACCAAATCCGTCGAGCGCCATTGCGTGCGAGCGTTTTTCGATCGCACAGGCCGTGATCTCAACCTCGGGATGCCTTCGTCGTAATACGGACGGCTCGATAGTCGTGGATATCAAGCGTTCGAACAAGGCAAACGGCTCCCAGGCGGGGTGCGCCGTCTGCACGTGGCGCTCGGTTGTGCTCGATGCGGATGGCGATCCATGCAATTTAGAGCTGCGCATCGACATCGCTTCGGTCGATGACTCGGCGAACGGAGCGAAGGTCGCCTTCGACGGTGCGTTTTTCGAGAAAGGAGGCGGTATATGTCTGGGCTGCGCCGCCGCGAATGCAGACGATGCGCAGCCCACCCTCTCATTCACGGCATCGTTGCGGCTGACCAAAGCCGGTACCGATGTTATCGCGGCGGGAGAAGCGTCCCTGCTGTTCTACGCCGTCAGCACCAAAGACACAGACGCTCATTTCGAGAAGCCAGCCGGATCACTCAGCCTTACACGAGGGATAGAGGCAGGCCCTATTGAAATCGATGCCCGCGCGCAAAGCAGGCAACGCATTCTTGCCGACCCGGCGCTTCTCGAAATGGAGTGGAACGGATCCGGAGCCATCGGAATTCTCCCCTCCGCGTTTGACGCCAAGACGCTCCCCCCAAACGACGAACCCATCAACGCAACCATACAAGAAGAGAGCGCGGACAAAGAAGCAGGTGCGGGCGACACGCCGTCGCCGACAAACAGCGTCCCAGCTTCTTTCGAAGCGCCGAATGAGCCCGCTGCCGATCCAAACGATCCCGAGTTCGCGGACAGTCTGGGGCTTGCTGATCCTCAAGAGATCGATGAAGGCAACTGCTGCGTGCTTGCCGCGCTCGACCACACAGAGGTCGTCGACGCTGCGAACATCGAAGTTGCCGCCGCCAATCAGCCCGTCCGCAAGTCAGCCATCATCGCATTTCCTGAATCCATCGAAGTCGTCTTTTTGCCATCGGGCGAGGTCGTGGCCCCAACACTGCTCACCTTGTTGGGCGCCAAGAATACTCGAAACGAAATTAAAAAGGTCACGGTTGTCGACCCTGCAACCACCGCCAAGCTGCGTTTATACGCCGTTGCTCCAGACGGAGGCAAGACCTTAGAATTCGATGGTGACACACTCCTAGCCTGGCGACGTCTGGACATTATGCAAGACGTCTCGTATCAGATCGAACTCGAAGGGTTTGATCGTGCCCGCGATGCCAATATCATTGCCGCGGCTATTGAATCCCCACAGCGGCTTATGACACTGCGCTTTGAATACTATCCCTATGTCCCGACAACCACCTGAGGCTTAAATGCTGCGCGTCGTTGCTAATGCCACTTATATAACGTATTAGATGAGTCGCGATGTACCTCGCATTCCACTCTGCTACGATTGCCACGTTGGCATCAATACGGGAGGGCTCATGCCGGGCTTGGGAACAATCATCAACGTTGTGCTTTTGATTGCGGGCGGTCTTTTGGGATTAGCGGGCGGCCGCTTCATTACACCGCGCATCCAAGACACGCTCATGAAAGCATCGGGGCTGTGCGTCCTGTTTATCGGCCTTGGCGGCACCATGCAAAAGATGCTCCTTATCGATGGG
>JAXIZX010000307.1:0-1615 GCA_036303765.1 Collinsella sp.
CCGATAAAGAACGAGACCACGGCGCAGATGGCGGTCAGCAGGATCGGATTAAGCATCCTTTTGCTCCTTCTTCCTAAAGAAGAGTCGAATGGGCGTACCGGCGAAGTCGAAGGTCGAGCGCATGCGGTTCTCCACGTAACGCTGGTAGGTGTCATTGACCAGGTCGCTGTGGTTGACGAAGAACGTGAACGTCGGCGGGTTGACGCCCGTCTGGGTCACGTAGTGCATGCGCAGGCGGCGCTTGCCGTCCACCACGGTATGACCGAACTCGCGCAGGTCGGTGAGGAACGTGTTGAGGCGCGAGGTGCTGATCTTTTGCGAACGCGTCTTTTCGGCGGCATCGACCATCGCCCAGATCTTCTCGACGCTGCGGCCAGTGAGGGCAGAGATGCGCAGGTACTGGGCCCAGGGAGCCATGACGCCCAGACGGCGGTCGATGGTCTCCATGCAGGCCTCGCGCTTACGGTCGTCGTCGAGCAGATCCCACTTGTTGAGCAGCACCACGATGGCGCAGCCGCGCTCGATGGCCAAGCCCATGACCTTCTGGTCCTGCTCGGTGACGCCTACGGAGGCGTCGACGACGAGCAGCGCCACGTCGGCGCGGTCGATGGCACGCAGGCCGCGGACCATGGAGTAGTACTCGATGTTCTCGTACACGGTGCTCTTCTTGCGAATGCCCGCGGTGTCGACCATGCGGTAGTGCTTGCCGTTGCGCTCGACCACGGTGTCGATGGCATCGCGCGTGGTGCCGGCAATGTTCGACACGATGGAGCGGTCGGCTCCCAGGATGCGGTTGAACAGCGACGACTTACCGGCGTTGGGGCGGCCGATGATGGCCACGTTCAGCGCGTCAGGGAACTCGTCGGCGACTTCGTCCTCCTCCTCGGGGAGCAGGGCCACGATGTCATCGAGCAAGTCGCCCGTGCCGTGGCCGTGCAGGGCCGAGAGCGGCGTGGGCTCTCCGATGCCGAGCGAATAGAACTCCCAGATGCTGTCGTTCTCGCGATCGGGGTTGTCGAGCTTGTTCACCAGCAGAAAAACCGGCTTGTCGCAGCGCTTGAGCATGCGGGCGACCGATTCGTCCTCCTCGGTGACGCCGGTGCGGCCGTCGACCACAAACAGGATGACGGCGGCTTCCTCGGCGGCGGCGAGTGCCTGGTCGCGGATGGACGTGGCAAACACGTCATCGCTCTTGAGCGGCTCGATGCCGCCCGTGTCGACGATAGTGAACTCGCGGCCGTTCCAGTCGGCCGTGTGATACGAACGGTCGCGCGTGACGCCGCGGGACTCGTGGACGATGGCGTCCGAGGTCTGGGCTAGGCGGTTAACGAGCGTGGACTTGCCCACGTTGGGGCGTCCGACGACGGCGACGATAGGTTTCATCTGCTCTCCTTTAATGGGTAGGGTCAGCGGAATTAGTAGAGTCGGCAGGCACAATGCCGAGGATGTGCTCCAGGGTATCGAGCAGCTCATGCGGCATGGTCGACACCACATGAACCTCGGCGCCGCGACTGGTAAGGCTTGCGAGTAAATCGTCACGATGATACTCGTCAAGCGTCATGCCGTCAGCGTTGAACATGAGCTTAGGCACAAAGAGCATAACCCCCGACAGGTC
>JAXIZX010000308.1:0-8280 GCA_036303765.1 Collinsella sp.
CTCAGCAGCTTATCGAGCGCATCCTGAATATCGCTCGGCAGCTCGGTGCCATAGGCATCCTCGTACTGCTGCTTAAGGCTCTCATAGCTATCGAGCATGTCCTGATACTGGTCGGCAAAGGACTTGAAGTACGCGATCTCGCCATCGATCTTCTGGACATAAGCGGCGTCGTCCTCAAAGTCCTGGGACATCGTCGCGGCCTGATCGCAAAGACCGCCCGCGGCATCCTCCAGCGCATCGCTCAGATCGCCAAAGCCCTTAGCAACCTCGGTCTTCTCGTCATCGACATCGACGGCCTCGTTTGAATCATCAACCTCGGCAGCTTCGTTCGAATCATCGACCTCGACGGCCTCGTTTGAATCATCGTCCGCAAGCGTGTTCACGGGAACGATGGGGTCGTCAGGCGATTTCTTGTCGAGCAGGTGATCGAGCAGGTCCCTAAGGCGCTGAACCTGAGAGTCCCACTCCTCGGGCGTCATATCGATAATGTCGCCATTGGAGAACTGGCCGATCGGCTCAAGCAGGCTCGCGGTATCAAAGGTACCGATATACAGCTTGCCGTCGAACTTCTGCATGCGCCAAATGTACTGGTTCTCGTTTCGGCCAAAGCCCGAAGTCAGGCCGGAAATACCGCCCTCGGGGAACATGTCGGTGCGATCGCCAACGACGAGCTCCATGTTCTCGTCCTTGTCCATGCGATAGATGTTAACCGACTGCTCAAGATTGGCATTCACAAACGAGCAGTCAACGCCGCCCATGCTGCTCTTGCCGCCCTCTTCGGTGTTGGATTTGTTGAACAGGATGCGCTCGAGGGCAATCTCCTCGTCGTTGTATTCACCGATATAGAGGTAGTCGTTGTAGACGATGAGGTTGGCAGCGCCAGAACGGGTACGGGCAGGATCGATGCCAAAGCAGTACTTTGCACCGCCGTCTTCTGATCGCCGACAATGGGAGTCCACGAATAGCTGCCGTCGGCATTCTTGTCGCCACGGACCATGGCAAACGACTGCATGGAATTATCATCGGGAGCGTTCTCGGGCGTACCGGTGCAGATGGTCGCATAGAGATGGCCATTGTACGAGACCATATCCCAAATGGCGCCGCCGTAGATGCTGTCCTGATAGCGAATCGCCGGATAGCCAAACAGCGTCTCCGAGTTGGCAATCTCGGTGAAGCTGTCCTGGCCCTTCGAGGGGTCAGACGACGTCAGGATTGTCGACACAAAATTACCGTTCGCGTCTTTACCCACATTACTGATGACGAGCTGGCCATCATGGACGCACATGCCGCGGATACCGGTAGAAATGCCCTGCTTGTAGGCAGCACCGTAATCCTGCATGCTCGAAAGGCCCTGATAGACAACTTTGTACTCATCCGTCTTAGGATCGATCTCGTATACAGCAGGCAGGCCGCCTTTGCCGTCATTGGTCCTGACGCTGCCGCAGAAATAGAGCTTACCCTTATAGCTCACGGCATTGCGGAACAAAGGAGCGACGCCGTTGAGCGATTCAGAGAGTAGCAGCTTGGTCTCACCGGTCTTGGTATTGATCTTGACCAAGATGCCGCCGCTGTCCTTGTCGGCCGTGCCGTCCTCCTTCTGCTGTCCATAGAAGAAGGTGCCGTTAAACATGGCCTCCAGCGTCAGGCGCATGGTTTCGACATCAAAGGAATCGCCCAGCGTGCTGTTCATGAGCGTCAGCGTGTTGCCCATCGCCGCATAGCAGGTGCCCACATAAAGCCAGTCACCATAGCTCGCAGCCGCCCAAGTGTAGCTCTGGCCGCGATCGCCTTCGTTGTTGGCCGTATTACCATCGGCGCCCGGAACGGCAACGGCACCGTTACCCTGGTAGTCGACGATGCCATCCGGCTGCGACGTTCCTACCGTAGGATGCGAGAGCTTCTCAAAGGAATACCCATTTCCCGCATTGTAGGTAACGGCACCCGATGCGTCTTCGGCGTGCGCCGGCAGCGGCGATACCAAGATAGCGGCAAGCGCTGCCACCAAGCCAAGTGTTCCCACTCGTCTCATAAGGTTATAGCCTCCCCTGTCCTAAAGCCCAGTTTTAGCATTCTTCATTTCTGTCCACGGTTAATTGCAATCTGAGCACAGCAATAATCAGTGTATAAATATACACCTGTAATTTTTTGGACGGGTTCATAGATGCTCGATTGGTAGCGAATTCCGCGCAAACCGTCACCAAACTCCACTTTTGCCGCATCTAAAGGTTATTTTTGCGCAAATTTTTGGATGCCGATAGTCACAATGGGCAGGAGGCTGGTACCCACCGGAGAGGGCAACGCCTACATTTTCATAACGTAATAGCCCGCACCCCTCACTGCCGTCTCGAGTGTGTCGCGATCAACCGGGCGCTTCGAGCGCACGCGTGCCGTGTGGTCCGCGTACGTTACCGTAGCCCACACGCCATCAAGCGCATTGAGGGCATTCGTCACATTCCGGGCGCAGCCGTCGCAACTCATGCCGCCGATAAGGAGTTCCTCACGATAGGGGTAGTGGGACTCGTCGGTGTCTGCCACCACAACCTTTTTGGCCTTCTTGCCGCTCGCATCATCGCTGCAGCAACTCTTCCCGTGTGTCGAAGCGGCAATGCGACGCAGTCCAAAAAACATGCCGACGGCAATGACGGTCAGCACGATGAGATTCGCAGGGTTGAGCAAGTCACTCATGCATTCCCCTTTCAGTAGCACTATCTAGATACCCCCATGGGGTGTCCCCATCTTAACCCAAAATCATGTCCGTTCGGTCAATTAGTTTTCCTCTTCAAACTTTTTTGTTGACCATGGCTTACTTTCGTGTATAAGTTTTCCTAAGCTAACAGTTTAGATCCGTAAGGAGCGACGTGACTCGAACCATAGACATCCCAACGTTTCAGGCAGCAGTCGTGCGCAACTGCTCCCCCACGCTCGCGGGCATCAAGCCGGCATCGCTCTTTACCTATCCAGGCACCTACGCCCACGGGGACGGCTCGACCGCAACAGAAACCATCGCAGAACGCCGAGCACGCCTGCTCAACGTTATCGCCCAGTGCAACCGCGAGCTTGACCCGCTTGGCATCCACCTGAGTGTTTTGGTCTGGCGGCCCTGCGGAGCGCTCGTGTACGTGTACCGAGCCAAAAGCCTCACCACCTATTTCGCGGACCCTCGCGCCAAAACGGCGCTCGCCTCGGAAGGCTACGACACGAGAGACCTTTCGACATGCCTTGTGCATTTGGCATCACGCATCACGCTCGCGAGTAATAACGTCGCGGAATGCGCCTGTAGCCAGACTCGATGCGCACTACCCCAGCAAGCTAGCTGCAGCAACGACTGCACCTGCGAGTTTCCGCACGAAATAGGCTACTTCCTAGGATATCCCTACGACGACGTGCACGAGTTTATCGTCCAGCGCGGCGAGAACTATAAGGTCTTTGGGGCCTGGAAGGTCTACGCAAATGTCGAGCAGGCACTTGCGACGTTTGATGCCTACCGCGCCTGCACCCAATACTTCACCTTTGTCTATCAGCAGGGCTACAGCTTGGCGCAACTTGCCCAGGCAACCCGATAGAACATAGAAGCCGTGGCAACCTGCCGCACAACTGAAAGGACTCAACATGAGCAAGATCGCCGTCGTCTACTGGAGCGGCACGGGCAACACCGAGGCCATGGCAAACCTCGTTGCCGAAGGTGCAACCGATGCCGGCGCCGAGGCAGAGGTCATCTCCTGCGCCGACTTCTCCGCAGACAAGGCCGCTGGCTATGACGCTATCGCCTTCGGCTGCCCCGCCATGGGTTCCGAGGAGCTTGAATATGATGAGTTCCAGCCCATGTGGGATGAGGTCAAGGAGACCCTCGGCGACAAGAAGGTCGTCCTCTTTGGCTCTTATTCGTGGGCCGAGGGCGAATGGATGGACAACTGGAAGGCGGACGCCGACGAGGAGGGCGTCAACGTCGTCGATTCCGTCATCTGCTACGACGCCCCCGATGATGAGAGCGAAGCGGCCTGCCGCGCCCTTGGAGCCGAGCTCGCCTAGCGGCAATGAGCTCCGCCCGCAACGCGCATTGCAACAAAACACATTCGCGTCCCAACAAAAACGGGAGCCGGATCACATCCGGCTCCCGTTTTCTGCTATGTCAGTCATATAAAGCGGCTACGAGATATTGCCCAAGAACGCCTTGGTGCGCTCGCTCTTGGGGTGGTCGAAGACCTCGCTCGGCGTACCCTCTTCCACAATGACGCCGCCGTCCATAAAGACGACGCGGTCGGCGACATCGCGGGCAAAGCCCATCTCGTGCGTCACGACGATCATGGTCATACCGTCGTGCGCCAGGTCGCGCATGACGCCCAGAACGTCGCGCACGAGCTCAGGGTCGAGCGCCGAGGTGGCCTCGTCAAAGAGCATCACGTGCGGGTTCATCGACAGGGCGCGGGCGATGGCAACGCGCTGCTGCTGGCCGCCCGAGAGCTGGCTCGGCATAAAGTCGATACGCTCGGCAAGACCGACCTTGGTCAGCTCCTCGACGGCAATCTTCTCGGCCTCTTCCTTGCTGCGCTTGAGCACCTTCTGCTGCGCAAGCATGACGTTCTTTTTGACTGACAGGTGCGGGAACAAATTAAACTGCTGGAACACCATACCCAGATGCGTGCGCACCTTGTTAAGGTCGACGCCCTTGGCGCACACGTCCACACCCTCAACGACAATCGAGCCACTCGTGGGATGCTCAAGACGGTTGATGCAGCGAAGCATCGTCGACTTACCCGAGCCCGAGGGACCCAGAACTACGACGACCTCGCCCTTATGCACATCCAGATCGATATCTCGCAGAACGACGTTATCGCCAAAGGCTTTCTGGAGGTTCTTGATACTGACGACAACCTCGTTCGAGTTATTGGTTTCGCTCATGATAGGACCTCCTTACAGACCGGCGATGTGATCGGCGGGCGTCGCGACGACCTGTCCGGCGCTCTTGGCGGGACGCTTCTTCTTGGTCTCGGCCGTGCCCAAAAGCCTTGCCTCAAGACCGCTCACCAAGCGAGCGAGCGGCAGGGTGATGACCAGATAGAACAGGGCGGCAACCACGTACGGTGTAATGGAGCCCGTCGTGGCCACGATGGTGCGGGCGTTCATGACGATCTCGACCACGCCCACGGCCGCGAGCAGCGACGTATCCTTGTAAAGCAGGATAAATTCACTGGTCAGCGTAGGCAGGACATTACGGAACGTCTGCGGAATCATGACATAGAGCAGCGTCTGGAACGCGTTCATGCCCAGCGAACGCGCAGCCTCGTTCTGGCCCTTGGGGATCGACTGAATACCGGCACGGAAAATCTCACACAGATAGGCAGACGAATTCATGGCCATGACGATGACGCCCAACACATAGTCGTCAACCTTGACGCCGGCCAGCGGCAGGCCAAAGAACGCGATGTAGATCTGCAGGAACGCCGGCGTACCACGGATGATATTCACATAGATGCCGGCAAGGCAACGCAGGATGCGCGACTTGGAGATGCGCATGAGCGACAGGGCAAAGCCAAAGGGAATTGCCAGCGGAAACGCCACGAGCACGATCGAGAGCGACATGAGGAAGCCTTTGAAGACGATCGGCAGGCTCTGGACCAAAATGACCGGGTTCAGGAACAGGCGCAGGAACATGTTGGAATTCCATGCCTCGACCCACGGCTGCTCCTTAAGGTCGGCCAGAAAGTTATCGAATGCCGTCACGCCCTTGATCTCCACCGACGGAATCTTGGAGATCTTCTTGGTCGAACCATCGGCCAAAGTGTAGGTGCCGCTAAAGGCCTCGTCGCCGCCCTCGACGGGGAAGGTCACGCCGTAGACCTCGACGCGGAAATAGCCGCCGGCCGGAGCCGTCTCGCCAAAATCGATCTTGAGCGTCTGGCCGTCGACCTTGCACGTAGGCTTCATGGGCGTACGGTCCATAAGGTCATCGCCCGAGAGCATCGTCAGACGCGTGTCGTCCGCACCAAAGGTCGTGCCATCGGCAAACGTCAGCGAAAGACCGCTCAGTTCCTCGTCGGCATCGGCCTGGACCTCCCAGGTGATACGAGTCTCGGTGCCACCGACCACGTCGCTACCCGAACCGGTATTGGGTCGGGCGGTAATCTTTGCGGTCTCAAGTGCCTGAGCAGTCGAGGGCACGCAGGCCCCCGCGCATACCAGGGCGAGCACCACAGCCAGGGCACAGGCCAGCTTTTGGAGCATCGAGGGCAGTGGATGGCTCTTGCCCATGGCTCCTTGGTTCAATCGAGACAAGGTGGCTCCTAACGTTTAAGTTGCCGACATAACGGGGCGGGATGACGCCCATTCAAGAAACGCAAAGGCCCTCTCCGCCAAAACGGAAAGGGCCCGCGTGCAATCAAGTAGCTATTTTACTTGATGTTGTACTTAGCCATAAGGGCGTCAACGGTACCGTCATCGGTCAGGTCCTTGATAGCCTGGTTGATGTCGTCCTTGAGCTTAGTGTTGCCCTGGTTGATGGCGATGGCGTACTCCTCGCCGGTGCTGATCTGCTTGATGGTCTGGCAGGTGTTGAACTGCTCGGCGGTCAGCTGGCTGGCGACGGAGCGGTTGGTGACCACGGCGTCGCCCTTATCGGACTGCAGGGCGCTGAAGCACTCGGTAGCGTCCTTGTAGGGGACGATCTTTGCCTTGGGGAAGTTCTCCTGGGCAAAGGCCTCGGCAGTCGAGCCAGACTGGACGATGATCGTGGCGTCGGCGTTGTTGAGCTTCTCGCTGTAGTTGTCGGCCGTGATGTCGGTGTTATCGACCTTGGTCACGATAGCCTGATCGTCCATGTAGTAAGAGTCGGAGAAAGCGACTTCCTTCTCACGCTCGGGCGTGTCAGTGATAGCCGCGATGGCGACGTCGTACTTGGCGCCCGAAGCAACGCCGGGGACGAGCGTGTCGAAGTCGTTGTTGACGTACTCGACATCCAGGCCCAGCTTGTCGCCGATAGCCTTGATGAGCTCAAGGTCAAAGCCCTGGTAATCGCCGTTGTCATCCTTGTACTCAAACGGAGCGTACTCGGCAGAGGTGCCGACGGTCAGCGTACCGTCCTTGACGAGCGCGTACTCCTTGGAGCCGTCGACCTTCTCGACCTTAGCGTCGTCAGAGCTGCTGGAACCGGCATCAGAACCAGAGGTGGCGTTGGACGAGCCGCAGCCCGTCAGTGCGAGGGCGAGCGCCATGGCGCCCGTGGCGGCAAATGCGCCAAGCTTCTTGAGCTTCATAATCAGTCTCCTTCCGGTGACCCCGTTTGATTCAGAGGTCTGCAAAAACTGTTGGATATTATGCACCCGTAAATGCGAAACTGCAATTAGAAAACTGATTGAAACAAACCCATAACGTGAATGGAACACTCCACTTTGTGACAGTCATTACTGCTGCAATGACCTTAACAGTTTAATTTCAGCCGCATAACCTGCAAGTTCGTTCGGTGTCTCCAAAATGAATGGCAATGCGCGCAAGCGGCCATTCGATACAATATTCTGCATAACCTGCATACCGCCGCCAAACTCTTCACTACCCAGGTAGCCCTTGCCGATGCACTCGTGGCGATCCTTATGGGCACCGCAGGGGTTCTTGGAGTCATTGATATGCACGGCGCGCAGGCGCTCGATACCCACCACGCGATCGAACTCGTCGAGTACGCCGTCCAGATCATGGATGATGTCGTAGCCGGCATCACTCACATGGCAGGTATCCAGACACACGCCCAGCTTGGCCGACAGCTCTGGACGTCTGGCAGCAACACCCCCGATAATGCGCGCCAGCTCTTCAAAGCTACGGCCCACCTCGGTACCCTTTCCTGCCATGGTCTCGAGCAGCACCGTCGTCTGCTGCCCCTCAAACATCACCTGGCACAAGGTGTCGACGATCATCTGAATGCCGGCATCAGTCCCCTGCCCCACATGCGCGCCGGGGTGGAAGTTGTAATAGTTGCCGGGCAGTGCTTCCAGACGCTGCAAGTCCTCGGCCATTGCCTCCAGGGCAAACTCGCGCGCCCGCTCTTTGGCAGAACAGGGGTTGTAGGTATAGGGGGCATGCGCCACGAGCGGGCCAAAATCGTTTTGCTCCATAAGCTCGCGCAGGGCCGCCACGTCATCCATGTCAAGATCTTTCGCCTTGCCGCCGCGCGGGTTGCGCGTAAAGAATGCAAAGGTATTGGCGCCAATGGATAGCGCCGTCTCCCCCATCGCCCGATAGCCCTTCGTCGTCGAAAGATGGCACCCAATCGTCAGCATCTCCAGCTCCCTCCTC
>JAXIZX010000309.1:0-4863 GCA_036303765.1 Collinsella sp.
ACAGCAGCTCCGGATAATGCAGAAATGGCAGTACCGGTCGAAGCTACACCGAAGGTGGTGGCCACACCCATTGCAGCCGTAGGTCCCATGGTTGCTACTGCGATTCCCAAAGCACTGAGGGTGGCTCCTGCTCCAGACCCTCCTTCAGCTGCTTTTGCTTGCTTTTCTGCCTCCTTAATCTCATCCTCTTTATTCTCGAACGTCGTTACTTCGGTATTGATCTTATGCAGTTCAACGGCAAATTCTTTTGGCGTATTAGCCAATTGATTGATATGTTGTTCAACATACTTGACATGCACAATAGCGATTTTTCTCAAGTCATACAGCGCTTGCGTACTTTTAGCTAAATCATCCGCTACGTTTTCATAGCGTTCTACGGCATTGTTGTAATCCTCAACAGCCTTAGCTCTTAGTTTGGAATTAAACAAATCGACCTTATCGGCACTATCCTTGACGTTTTTAGCGATTGAGACGGTACCCTTTGCCATGCTGTCAGCCGCTTTGCTTACTTCGCCACTTGCGACGGCCGCAGACTGTGCCACGCTCCCTGCAACAGCTGCCGTCATTTTGCCCGCATCGCCGGCAAGCTTACCCGCATCGTTGACGATCTTACCTGCCCCTTTGGCAACATCTTTCGTGATTTTTCCCGCTGTGTCACCGATATTTCCGGCTATTTTACCGGCTTGTTTGGTGAAATCATTAAGACCTTTGCCCAAATTATCGAACATGTTGCCCATGGTTGTTGCTCCCCTTTTCACGCACCTGCCATGATGTCCGTCATCGACGGCAAGTGCTTCGTTGCACTTATAGGCCAAGTGTACTCATAATTACGTAGCTGCGGTACATGACCATACATGCACACTGCGTAGTTTGACGGATTCGCGAAGAAGCCACCATGAATGACCAAAACGTAACTTGCTTACACACACCGTGATTTGACGGATTTGGACGTAAGACCTTATGGTGTGCACACCATGATTCAACGTATCGCATTCAGCAGCAACGGCGTGAACGAACACGCCAAGCGCCAGCAGACGAACCTGCCGGCGATGCTCGAATGCGCCTTCAAACAGGGTTTGCGTACTGCTCAGTTCCAACCAATAACCGGAAACAAGCGCAGCCTGCTCGCTGCCATACAAATCTGATCAGTACACCTCTCATTGGCGCATAGCTGAATCATTGCCGGTGATATCGAGCCGACTCATTCGCGCCATGCCTCATATACGCACCTGTACGAGCATGTGTTCTTGGCATCGTCGCAACTCAATGCACCGCAACAAAACCCCATTGCATACCATCACATATTCAGAAAGAACAACAGATCATGAAGTATTTCACTACTGACACGCATTTCGGGCATCCGCTGGTCAGCGTGCTGCGCGGATTCACCACGTTCGACCCTGGGCACACACAGTATGACGCTCTCCTCTCCTCGCAGGGACGCAAGGCCGCCGAGGATTGGGTGAAGGGCGTGGTGCTTGACGATTCCCGGCTCAATTTCCGCAAGGCCGCAGACACCGATGCGCACGATGAAGCAATCGTGGCCAATATCAATCGGATTGTCGGCGAGGACGACGAGCTGTGGATTTTGGGCGATATCGGATACCGAACATCGGTCCGGCATCTGAAGAGCTGCCTGCGTCAGCTGCGCTGCAGGCATCTGCACGCGGTTATCGGCAATCACGATGACTGGTGGCTGGACGATGCACCCGCGCGAGATCTGTTCGAATCGATTGAGCCGAACAGCACGGCGGAGCTGACCGGTCTCGGAATTGGCCGCCCGCAGGCGACGGAGACCGTCAATCTATCGCATTTCCCCTACCGTGAGGATCTTGCCTATGGCTGGCCGGATGATGCCGTACGTTTCCGCGATCAGGCATTGCCGTTCGACGGACATCGTCTGCTGTATGGTCACACGCACCAGCTGTCTCCGGAGGGCGCACGCCACGAAGCCCTCAACGTTGGACTGGACGCATGGAATCTGCAACCGGTAAGCGAAACACAGATTGCCGACTGGTTCCATGCACACGCGACCGATTCAACGCACGTATCACCGCTGGATATGCCCGACTCCCCCGGGCCGGCGCCCATTGACTCCGCCGCACAGCAGGAACCAGGCGGCTCGGTTTCGGCAGCCGAATCATAATACAAGCAATATTGGGGCGAGCAGAACCTTATGCCATCGCTGGCACCTGTCTCGCCCCACAGCACAACGAAAGGAGCTTGGCTATGGCAAAGCTCATTATTCTGCGAGGACTGCCCGCTTCGGGCAAGTCCACGTGGGCACGCTCATGGTGTGAGGACCCCGCCAACACGTGGCCGCATTGCGTGATTTCTCTCGATGACATTCGGCTCATGATCGCCGGCTCGGCACAGGTCCGAAACCGACTGCAATCCGAGCACGGCAAGCGATTCAATGACATGGTGGTTGCCATGGGACGGCACATGATTGCCGACGCATTGGATGCGGGGTGGGATGTGGTGGCGGATGCGCAACACGCTAATCCCCGGTATGCAGCCGAACTGGCGCTACTCGCTCAACGTCATGGCGCACTGTGGGAAACGAGGGATTTTGACGTTCCTCTAGACGAATTGTTGCGTCGCAATGCGGCGCGTGATACCGCTGACCGTGTTCCGGAAGATTACATTCGTTCGTCCTGGAAGCATTTTCACACCGCGATGTTCCGCCCGTTGGAACCGGGCGATCCGAATGGAAACCTGTTGGAGCGTATGCGCGCGGACCCTTACGTTCGGGTTATTCCGGTGCGCGGCGAAACAGACGTGTATGCGTGCAATTTCACTGCAGAGGCATTTCGTGAACATCGGTGGACGGATCGCACCATCAATGCGCGAGGGCTTTTTGTCGGCGGCAACGGTCAGGTGGTGCAACGCGGGTTCGAGAAGTTCTTTGCTGTGGACGAGACGGAGGAGACATCGTTCGCCCAAGTCGTCAATCACGCTCAAGAACATCCAGAGTCGTTGCCCGTGCGCGTTGAGCGCAAGGAGAACGGATTTCTCGGGCTCGTGGGCGCGGCGGGAACTCCTGGATTGTTCCGCTTCTGGTCGAAGTCGGGGCAAACGGATTATTCCGCGCTTATCGAGCGCCTGTTTCCTTCAGATTCAGCGGTACGTGCCGAATTGTGGCGTATGTTGCATGAGTGGAATGTCACGGCGGCGTTTGAAGTCATCGATCGCGAGTCCGACCGGCACATCGTTGGATACGAATCATCCGGGCTGCGCTTGCTGCATCTGATTCGTAATGCCGAATCGTTCTCCATCGATGCCGCTCACGAGGAAACGTTCACTCTTGCCGGCGGCTTCGTGCGGCCGGAAACGGTGGCGATCTGCCATTCGCCGGAAGAAGTCGCCCAGGCAATCGGCGAAGCCAAGGCAAGCCCGCGTGAAGGCGTGGTGCTATATTTTGCCGACGGTTGGATGGTGAAGGTGAAGTCAGACCGGTACAAGTTGGTCAAGGCGATGCGCCCTCTTATGCAACGCGTGCTGCTGCGTGGTCGTTCCTTCAACAAGTCCGGCGACATTGCCGATTTGGCGTATCATCGATTACGCACACGAACACCACATCGACCTGGCCTACGAGCGGCAGGCATTCGGCGAGCGCGATATCGATATGACCAAGGTCAACGACATCGTGGACCACGTGCGGTAACTGCTGAGTTCTAGCGCAATATCTTCTGACCAACGTATGTATCACGAAAGCATGTGTCGTGAAAGCATGTATTGCGCTAGAACCAAATCATTCTCGTGGAGGCCGGATAATGAATCTCTATGCTTTGAACATGACGCACCATATGCCGGCATTTCCTTGCGCGAACAACTGTTCATTACGAACATTGTACTGATGCCGTTACAGAACAGAAGAGGGTGCTGTCCTACTTTGCTGACGACGTTGCATTGAAGCTCGACTCATGCCATGTGTTCTACACTCCGAACGTGGGGATCCGAGGCGTATCCAGCTACGAGCACAGCTTCGATTTCCTGTTCCAGCGTAGCGCTAACCATCCGACCCGGTTCTGCCAGGCACCGAACCGATTCGACAAGGACGCCGTGAAAGACATCATGTTCGGTTGGGATGACACGAAGAAGGATCCCAAGCGCAGGGATTCCCGGCTGATAGTCATCGGCGACGACCGGCAGACGCCGTTGCAGCGCGGCGCGCTCACCGCGTTCCGCAACTACGGTGTGACCGTTATCCCCTACTCCAAATTGGAAGAGCGGGCTCCCGTGGAACTCGCCGCGTAGCTTCCGAGCCATATAAGGACTCATCCCGACGACTCACCGCGAGCACCGGGATGAGTCCTTGGTTCTTGTGTTTCGCTATATGATCTTGTGTTTCGCTATATGATTGAGTCATGTCGGACGACAATGTCCGGCACGAAGGGAGACCCATCATGAAAAAGGCAATCGCACTGCTTGTTGCGGCGATGTTGCTTACCGGCCTGTCCGCTTGCGGGGGAAGCACTACGGCCGATGCGCCGGCCAAATCCGATGGCACGTCAAAGACCGAGACCAATAAGGAAGAACCCAAACCCCAGCCGGCCGATCTGACCGGCACATGGAAGCAGACCAATTCCAACGACCCGAGCTCATACATGGAAGCTACCATCAGCGGCGACACCATCGAGGTCAACTGGATCGGCACCGACACCAAGAGCCTCTACTGGAAGGGCACCTATCAGGCACCGGCCGCAGCCGGCGATTGGAAATGGACCAGCCAGGGCGACACCGAGACCATGGCCAGCGCGCTCCTCGCCTCGCAGGATGCCACCAAGGACTTCACCTACAGTGAGGCGGACGGCGTGAGCTGGGAGACCACCGCGCTCGGTACCACCATCACCGTCAAGA
>JAXIZX010000310.1:0-1985 GCA_036303765.1 Collinsella sp.
GAACCGCACGCCCAGCCCCATGTCGATCGCCTTCATGCCCAGCCCGATCGCGAGATGTGTCTTTCCGCGCCCGGTCTTGCCGTAGAACACCAGGTCCTGCGCGCGCGGGATGAAACCGAGCCCTAGGAGCTCATCGAGCATGTAGCCGTCGGGGAGCCTGACGTTCGTGAAGTCGTAGCCGTCGAGACCCTTGACGACGGGGAACCGGGCGCGGCGCAGGAGCCTGTCGTGCTTCGCGCGTTCCCTGTTCGCCAGTTCCGTGTCGAGCAGGCGGTGGACGGCGTCGACCTGGCGGGGCGTGGCCCAGCCGGCGAATTCGTCGATGCTCGCCTTGGAGATGAACAGCTTGCGGGCCTTCTCGTAGAGCCCTTCGTCCGTCTTCGTGTTCATCGCCCGCCTTCCTGCACGCCGACGTCCGCGGTGAACGCGATGTCGTATTCACCCGGATCCGGCCTGTCATCGTCGTATTCGATACCCGCCACGCCCTCGGCGAGCCTGGCCGCGAGCAGTGTGACACCGGCGCGGTCCGCCCCGCCGGTCGATTCGAGGATGGAAAGCATCGCCTCGACCGCGTTCGCCCACCCGGATTCCCTGTCAACGCGTTTGAGGGTCTGCAGCGCCTCGTTGCGTGTCTGTCCGTCCTGCCGATCCAGCCATTCCCGCAACGGGTCCGGCAACGCGTCACGTACCCGGCTGTTGGGCCAGGACGCGGGCTTGTTGCACAGCAGCGCCAACTGCATGGACGGGTCCTCGCTGTTCGTGCTGGCCTGGCCGTACGCCCGAGGATGGGTCGCCAGATGCTTGCCCGACGAGTCGAGGACCTCGACCTCGAGCGCGCGGAGGCCCACGATCACCCCTCTGCCCGCGTTCGCCCGGTCCGCGGAACAGCGATGCCGTCCCTCGAGCGTGACCACGCCGTACCGGTCGGCCTTCATATGCCGCCACGTGACCACGTCGAAACGCTTCCCGGGCAACGGCAGCAGCGCCGCACGGTCCTCGGAGAACAGGCCACGTTCCTCCGTGTCCTTGCGGTAATGCGGTTTCGTGGCCAGCTCCAGGCACCGGTCCGGCAGCCCGGCGCTGAAGTTCTCCAGGCTCCATACGCTCGGCCGGGGCACGAACAGCTTGCGCCGCACCATGCCGACCTTGGACTCCACCGCGCCCTTCTCATGACCGGAATACGGGTTGCAGAACGAACAATCGAACCCGTAATGCGCCTGGAAGGCCTGGAACAGGTGCGTCAGGCGCGGCTCGCGCTCCCCGTACCCCTTATGGCCCACGCCGGCGGCGTTATCGAACACGATCCGCTCCGGCACACCGCCCAGCCACTCGAACAGGTCGCGCAACGCCAGGCACGTGCACTCAGCGTTCTCGCCCGGCATCAACTGCACCAGACCGACGTTCGAATACGGGAAATCAAGCACGAAATGATGCATCCGCTGCACCACGCCGCGCAACAGCACGTCGACCTCGCCGAAATCGGCCTGCGCCTCGCCTGGATGCCATACCAGATCCATGAACGCCTCATCACGCTCCGCCGCGAACTCACGCCTGAGCCGCGCCACCGCCCGCGTCACCGTGGACAGGGAGACCTCCGCGCCATGCTCGTCCCTCAACCGCTCCCAGATCCTGGTCGCGGTATGCCGCTGCTTGCGCCAGTTCGCGCGATCCTCCGCGAGCCACTGCTCGATCACGGGCAGATACGGGTCGATCACCGACGCGCGCGGCTTTCTCACCGACGGCACGGCCGACAGATCCTCCTTCGCGAGGTACTTACGCACCGTCGGCTCGCTGACATGTGTTTTCCGCGCGATCGACGCGACGGATTCCCCGTTCCGCCGCAAACGACGGATAGACTGTACTTGGGGCATGCTGATCATAATCCTTTCCGGTCCTTTCTGGCGGAGATACAAGCACCATCCAGTTAAGACCATTCCGTGGTCGGCATGCTCTGCCTAAACCCGAAAAATCATCGTGACTAAACC
>JAXIZX010000311.1:0-2508 GCA_036303765.1 Collinsella sp.
GGAAACGCCGTCATGCGCAGACGGTTAAACTCGGTCTCGCAGTGCTGCTCGAGCGACTCGCCCACCATCTTGGTGGACAGGCGGACCTTCATGTCCTTAAGGCGCTCAATCTCTTCATCCTTGTAGCGAATCAGGTCATCGCTCGCGCGCTTGGCCTGCGCAAGCTCGAGCTCGTGTGCCGCCTTGGCTTGCTCCTCGCGAGAATCGCGCACCGCCAGCTCGCTCGTCAGTTTGGCACGTGCCTCATCGCGCTCTCGTTCCGCCGCGGCGACCGCCTCTGACAGGTTCATTTTTGCCATCAGTTCCTGCTCGCGCAGCTGGGCACGCAGGCCCTCGGCCTCTTGCTCGGACTGAGCCTTTGCGGCGGAAAACTTCTCTTGCACCTTCGCGCGATAGTCAGCAAGCGCGCGCTCGGCCTCGCTGCGAGCGGCATCGAGCTCACGCTGCGACTCTGCCGCGGCAGCGGCAAGCGCCATCTCCTGGGCCTTGTCCGCCGCGGCAAGCCTGGCCTGCAGCTCGGCAATCTGAGCGTCGCGTGCAGCTAAATCGTTTTGAGCAGCGTTGCGCGCCGCCGACTCGGCAAGCTTTGCTTCGTCGTCCTTGCGTCCAAGCTGTGCACGCAGGCTGTCAATCTCACGCTGGAGCTCGGCGTTCTCCTTCTGAGCATCGGCGCGAGCCTCAACCGCCGCTCGCTGGCTTGCGCTCTCACACTCCGCGGCAGCACCCTCGAGCTTGGCGCGCAGCTCGGCAAGCTCGGCATCGCGCCTGGCAACCTCCTGCGCCAGTTCCTGAGCCGCGGCGTTTTTCTGCTCAACGAGCTGAGCGTTGCGCTGAGACTCCGCCTCCTGCAGAGCAGCCGTCGAGCGCGAGCGCTCAAGCTCCAGTGCCTGCTCGCCCTCGCGCTGGACTGCCTTCACACGCTCATCCAGGTCGCGCGAAAACTCAGCATCGCGCACTTGTTTGACGATATCCGCATAGCCGGACGCATCGACCTTAAAAACTTCGCCGCAATGCGGGCACTTAATCTCGTTCATAGCAGCTCCTCGATGGACGCAAATTTCAACCGACTACACTCTACCGCGCCGCACGGACAAAAAAGGCGCCGCCGCCATAATGGCAACGGCGCCAAAACCACCACAAAGCCACCTGCCCCCCTTGTGGTGGTTTGAGGGCTACAGCCTAAAGAAGCTCAAGATCTGGTCTCGGCTTACGGGCTTGTACTCGTTGGCGTCGAGGCCGACATCGTAGCGGTAAATGGGGCGCTCGCGATCGCGGTTGCGCGCGTTGGTGCGGTCCCCCCTGCTGTGGATATGCCCGTGCAGCATGATGGCGCCACGCGCCTTGCCATTCCAGCTGAGCATGGGGTAGTGGCTCATAACCAGACGATGGCCCTTGGCATAGCCGGGAGCAACCTCCAAGTAATCACGCACGTCTTCCCAGATTTGGGGCGCAGCTGGATCTTCCCAGTCGCTATCATGGTTACCACGGATGAGCGTCACATTCTGGCATTCGATGCGCTCGCGCAGGCGCACCGCCTCCGCCAGGGGCAAACGATAGGTAAAGTCTCCCAAGATATAGAGGCGGTCGTCCACAGCCACGCACTCATTAATGGCATCGATGACCTTGCGGTTCATCTCCTCGACTGAATCAAACGGTCGATCCATGTCGTGCAAGATATTCGTATCGCCCAGGTGCAGGTCGGCGGTAAACCACATCATCGTCTATGCCCTCATTTCGCAACGTGTTCAACTCGTGCTAAGTATACAGACGCAGCGATGTGGCGGTTATCCAAAGAGCCCGCCGAACAGTCCGCGACGGCGTTTGTCTTTCTTTTTCAACGCATCACCCTGGGCGTTCTTGCCCTGCCGCTTCTTACGATCCTGCTCCAACTCATCGTCATCGAGTAGCAGATCCCACTCAAACGGATCGTCTGTCAGATTGAACAGATCATCGTTATCAAACATGGCCGCCTCCCTTACCGATTAGCGAGCATCCACCACGTAGAGTCCAACGCGCACCTGATGCCACGGGCTGCGTTCGGGAGCAACCTGTTGCACGCGGGCCTCAAATACGTCCTCACGGCCGTAATACATCATCAAGGACAGTGGGCCGACCTCGTTTCCCGGAACGTAGCCAAGTTTGGTCTTGCCATAGTAGATCGCAACTGCCTCGGGGTCATGGGGATTATCGCGCTCGGCACACAGTGTCAGTTTATCGCCCGCTTTAAGATCGCCCAGGACCAAGGCGCCATCAGCATACTGAAATCCTGCAATGTGAAATGACAGAAGAACACGTGAAGGCTCGTACATAGCAGCTCCTCAAACAGCCGGATAAATCGGCGCTTAACCGTACTGAGAAGCTTACGGGCCCGTGCGGACACAAATACATCCTGTCTGCGTCCTTCAATCGTTTGCCTCAACGCTTGCGCGACAGAACGCTTGCAGATAAGATAGGAACACGGATGGCACCCGTTGCCGCGGGTCTTGCCAACTCCGATACACGTTTTCA
>JAXIZX010000312.1:0-3540 GCA_036303765.1 Collinsella sp.
GCCCAAACGGTCCGGAAATGCAATGGAGCGGACAACGGGGCTCGAACCCGCGACCCCAACCTTGGCAAGGTTGTGCTCTACCAACTGAGCCATGTCCGCTTGCGGGTTATTAATTTACGCGAGTTGTCCAAAAGACGCAAGTACTTTTTTCAAAAAACTTGTCTGCCGCATGTTCTTAGTAGCCAAACGCGCTAAAGCGATTGGCTAGGCACACGATTCCAGCGCTCCGCTAAACAGCTTCACCATCTGCACGCGCGTGCCGGCGCCGTCCGTACGACGAGCAACCTCCACGTTATCGACGAGCATACGCATAAGCTTGATACCACGGCCGCGCTCCTCTGATGCGACCGGTTCGCTCGTTTCATCGATAGAATAGCCGGCACCTCGATCAAGCACCTCAACCACAACGCGATCGCCATAGGCCTGAACCGTCAGGACGCACCCGATGCCGCCCGCATGGTCATAGGCATTACCCAGCGCCTCCCCCGACGCTAATGCGACATCGTAGCGCTCGTCACGGCGCAACGGAAGCGATTCAAGGAGTTCGGCGATGCGATGTCGGTAGTATGGAAGATTCTCGATACCCTGACGGACCTCGACGCTCTTACTCCAGCGAGGCAGCTCCCCCACCGGAATGGCGGGAATAGACTCCCGTGCCGGCCCCGCGACATGAAGAATATCGACAAGACGTGCAATCTCCAAAAAGCGAACAACTTCACCTGATGCATTGACGAGCGAAAGCAGGCCTTCTCGCCTCATGAGCTCACGAGCGCGCGTAAGCAGGAATGCCAAGCCCGTCGAATCGATAAAGCTAACAGCCTGACAGTTGATGACGACACGACGCACGCCGCGGCCAATCAAAGCATCCAACCGCCGACGCAGCGCAGGCACCGTGGCGATGTCGATATCGCCTGGTGGCGTCAAAACCGCTATGTCATTCCACTCATTCATACGACCATGGTTCCCCAAAAAAGCCCACTCGATGCATTCGTTTCCCCAACCGTACGGATTCAGCCCGTCCAGCGTCGTCTATGAACGACCCCGTAAAAACTCAAGGGACACCAATGCAATGTCATCGTCCAGCGCCGATTCGGTAAATCGGTCGAGCTCGCCCAAGACCTTGCCGCAGATTCCCGATACGCCCTCACCCGAGACAGAGAGCAGAAGGTCACGAAGGCGCTGCTCGCCAAAGAAAGCACCCGAGCGGTCACGTGCTTCGATTGTTCCGTCGGTGTACATAAATAGCATGTCACCAGGAGCGAACGTAAACACGCCTGTCTCGTACACCATGCTCTCAAAGGCACCGATTACCCCCGATTGGCATCCAAGCAGCTCGACCTCTCCCCCACGAGCCTCGTCGCCACCCAGCGGCATCGACTCTGGCCTGATGACCATGGTCGGAGGATGGCCCGCCGAACAATACGTTGCGCGTCCGGCTTTAAGGTCAATCTTGGCGATAAAGGCCGTCACAAACGTCTCGACCCTCGAAAAGCCCATGAGCATGCTGTTAAGGGAGCGTGCCATGCGGGCCGGTCCAGCGCCCTCCCAGGCATATGCCGTCAGGGCCGTCTTGACGAGCGCGGACATCGATGCAGCCTCAATGCCTTTGCCAGACACATCGCCCAGAATCATGACGGCGCAGTCGTCGGGAAGACGAATGAGCGTATAGAAATCGCCTCCGACCAACGCCGAATTCGTGGCCGACAGGTACACCGAATCGGTTGCGATACCCGGAACATCCCCCAGGGAATTTCTCATGCCGATCTGGAGCGTCTGAGCGATATGGCGCTCCTCGCGCTTTTGAGATTCGCCTTCGTAGATCAGTTCAAAGTCATGCGCCAAGTGCACCAAGTAGTCATATTCAAGATCATCAATCGGCTCTTGGCTACCATCACGAAGCAGCAGCGCGCGCGTCGTCGGGCTCTTCGCAACAGAAGCAGGAACAATCGCGTCGTTACTGTGCCTGCCATCACCCTCAGAGCGCGGGCGCCCCGCCTCGATGCCGGAGTCGACGTAGAGACCCTGACAAGGCAGACCATGCGCCCTAAGCCAGCCTCCCATAGGCATCGATTCGTCAACGCGAGTTATACGGACGTGTTTAAGGTCCTCGGCACTCGCACCTCCCAAAACAGATGCCTCAAAGCCATCAGGGCCAGCCCCCAGACGTGCCGCTGGCGCCGTCGTGGAAAAGAAAAGCTTCTCGGGATCGTCCGGCAAGGCAACGCGACTGCCGCCTTCAAAATCTATGACGTAGGAATCCAGACTGGCGTCATACTCAACAAGGCAAAAATGGCAGTTAAGCATATTGCAGATCTCGGACGATACCGCCTGGGTAGCCGCGGCGGAATCGTCTAGAAAGGTAAACAACTCATCACGCAAGACATTGAGCGAGCGGCCAAGCTCGGCCGTGCGACGGGAGCGAAGGCTCGATGCCATGCCGACCAGCTGGATAGATAGGTAATCGCAAATGACCTCGAGCACATTAACGTCATAGGCGAGCGGTGCCTGAGGGCGTTTCCAACCAACTTCCAGCACGCCAAGGATCTGCGTACCGTAAAAAACGGGAAGACAGATCTCGCTGCGGTACGGAGGCATATCCTGCATGCGCAACAGGTGCTTAGAACGATTGTCCAAGTCCATGAACATACCGGAGGCGGCCTTATCACCCTCAAGGTCCTGTTGAATCGATAAGCGACAGGCACGCGACTCACGAAGAACATACGTCGGAATGCCAGCGCCATACGGCAAAAACTCAGGCAGGTAGCTGTCGTACAGCTCCTTGGAAACACCGCGAAGTTTAAAACCGCCGCTCTCAGAAAAATAGATAGCGGCACCCGAAGCATCGAGCGTTCCTACAAGCTGGTTCAAAACGGTATCAAGTAGGCTGGGCAGCTCATCGGAGCCCACGGTACTCATAATGACCGAGAGCGTGCCAGAGAGGCGCTTGTTCGCCACTCTAAGCTCCGAAAGCGCACGCTTGAGCTGACGGTCGTGCGAATACTGTTCTTCGATGCTATGGAGCGCCACCAGGACACGTGGCGCGCGGCGCCCAAAGATGCGTGGAGGCGTTACGGAGCCTGCACGAACCAAGACGGGGATAAAGGAGCCGTCACTCAGCTTGAGCATCAGTTCGTTCTCGGAGCCATCAGTTTCAAATGGCAGACGATGTTCCGTCGCACGTTCAAAAGCGGACGAGTACAGGACGTCTTTAACATCTCCACCGATGACGTCGGCGCGTTCCTCGCACATCAAGCCAAGTAAGCGATTATTCACATGCAGAATGGTTCCGTCGAGCTCGCAGATGATGACAGCATCGCTCGTGATCTCGACTAGTTGGGCAACGTCTGCCCACTCGTTGCGTTCAAGCGTTTCCATCGTGGACCCCACCGTCTATCGGTAACAAAAAAGCCTCCGAAGAGGCTTCTCAAATGCGATGGTGTCGGAGGCGGGACTTGAACCCGCATGACCAAAAAGCGGTCACTAGCACCTCAAGCTAGCGCGTCTGCCAATTCCGCCACTCCGACATGCTATGTTGTTGAC
>JAXIZX010000313.1:0-6276 GCA_036303765.1 Collinsella sp.
CCGATCAAAGTAAGGCACCTCGCCGGGATAGACGAGGTCGATGGGGTCGAAGTCTTTCTCGGCTTCGGCGGCGAGCACTTCAAAGAACGTCTCCTCGTCGGCCTTCATCTTAAACTGCATAAAGTACGGGCGTGACGGGTCGAGTCCGCGAAGGCCCAGCTCCGCGGCACATTTAATCTTGAGCATGCGCTCGAGCGCCAAAAAGGCGTAGCTTCCCAACCAGGGGAAGAGCACCCAGGTGTCGCCGCCCAGGTGAATGAGCGGCTTGGTTCCCGCGCCCGAAATCTCGGCGGTATGACGAGCCTGCGCAAGGCGGGCCCGTGCGTTACCCATAAGGTACGGATATGCTGCGTGCTCGTTGAGCGCCTTGCGCATGCGCTCGAGTACGTGTGTATTGATATCACCGGGGCAGTCGCCAAAGTAGGCCGGCACCCGGCCCTTGACCTGCGTGGCAAAGACGGTGTGGCGCTTCCAGTCCACTTCCTCGACAATCCAGCAGTGTCCGGCGATGGCGATGCGCTCACCGGGCGGTGGCGGATTGACGATCGTGCCCAACTCGGCCGACTCACTGCGAACGGTGAACTCCTCGTTTTCCTGGAACACAGCGTAGAACTTAAAGTTGTTAATGATGCGCTCGCCCGCGAGGCCCACGATGAGCCCGCCGCCCTCGGTGACTTGGATATGGTCGATCTTAATGAGGTGACGCAGCAACACGCGATAGTCATCGGCCGAGATGCGATGAAAATAGCTGAGTGTGAGCACGCGCTGGGCAAGCTCTGCCGGCGTGAGTTCGCCGGTGCTGGCAAGCGTCGACATAGTCTGGTGGTAGAGCAGGCTGTAGGGGAGTCGATCGAGTTCGGGTGGCTCGACCCACTTTTCCTCGCGATAGAGTTGTACGAGCGCGATGCCCTGCAGGAGCTTCCACGGAATGGTCTCGGGCATCATCGTGCGCGGCTCGGGTTCTTCCTCGCGCATGACAAACCACATCTCGGGCGGAAGATCGCGGCGCCCCGTGCGGCCCATTCGCTGCAAAAAGGAGCTGACGGTAAACGGTGCATCGATCTGAAACGCACGCTCCAGACGGCCGATATCGATACCGAGCTCCAGTGTAGATGTGGTGACGGTTGTCTGTGCCTGCTCCTCATCGCGCATGAGCTCTTCTGCCGTCTCGCGCAGCGATGCTGAAAGATTGCCGTGGTGGATGAGAAAGCGGTCGGGCTCGTGCCGACTCTCGCAGTAGCTGCGCAGCATGGAGCACACGGCCTCTGCCTCCTCGCGCGAGTTGGCAAAGACCAGGCACTTGCGGCCGCGTGTGTGCTCAAAGATATAGCCCATGCCGGGGTCGGCGTTGTCTGGCGCCGTGTCGGTGGGGTTGAGTAATGCCTGTTCGGGTGCTCGGGGGATGTCGACTTCGCCCTCGGGGGCCGACGAAGTGCGGCGATCCCTGGAGGTAGCCTTGTCCCGTGCCCGCTCACGACGTTGACGGCGCTCCTCTTGTGTGAGCTGTCCGCTGTGACGCATGTCTTGGGCGCCGGCGGGCAGTGCCGCGGGTGCCGCTGCCTCAATGCGCTCGCACGCAAGCACTTCGGCCTCTTGAGGACCCGTGCTCTCGAATCCTCGTTGTTGCGCCTGGGGACCCGAGTTGTAGAAGTGCTCCATGGAGATACGCCACACGCGGCGCGGCTCCTCAAAGCGGGGGATGATGCAATCGCGTCCTGTTCCCTGCGAGAGGAAGGCACCCGTACGCTCGGGGTCACCGATGGTGGCCGAAAGGCCGATGCGGCGGGGCTGCACGCCTGCCATGCGCGAGAGGCGCTCGATAAGGCAGAGCGTCTGACCGCCGCGGTCGCCGCGCATGAGCGAATGGACCTCGTCGATGACCACGTAGCGCAGGTCGCAGAACATGCGCGGGATCGCCATGTGCTTATGGATTAAGAGCGCCTCGAGTGACTCGGGCGTAATCTGCAAGATGCCGCTCGGTTTTTTTATGAGCTTAGCCTTGTGCGACTGCGAGACATCGCCATGCCAGTGCCAGACAGGGATATCGGCCTCTTCGCAGAGGTCGTTGAGACGGACGAACTGATCATTGATGAGCGCTTTGAGGGGGCCGATGTAGAGGGCGCCTACGCTCGCGGGCGGGTTCTCCCAAAACTCGGTCAGGATGGGAAAGAAGGCTGCCTCGGTTTTGCCGGAAGCCGTGGATGCCGTCAGGAGCACATTATCTTGCGTGTTAAAGATGGCGTCTGCCGCTGCAACCTGGATAGAGCGCAGACTCTCCCAATCGTGGGAGTAGATGAAGTCTTGGATAAACGGAGCATATCGGTCAAAGGCGTTCACGGGGCCTCCTCTCAAATACGAATCTCTTAACGCGGTGAGCAGTGGCTCGCTACATTACTGTCTCGACGTTTGCCCAGATAAAACCTGCCAAAATAAACCTGTCCCTTTTTGGCAGGTTAGATGGTGAACTCGGCGAAGTTGCGGTCTTCGCTTGCGGTGTCGGTGTTGTCCGTTACGGCTGCCGGCGCCAGCGCGTCGCCACCGACGCTTTGCAGCAACTCGGCCACGTTAGCATCGGGGTTTTGGCATAGGATGTCGAGCAGCTCGATAAAGTCACGAATGACTTCACGCGGCGTTAAGCGCGTATCGGCTCCCACGCGGCCAAACTCAATCTTGAGGAAGTCCACCAAGTCGTTTTCGGTAAGCGAGGGCGTCCAGCCAAAGTAGCCGGCATGGATCTGCATGAGTTTTTCGATCAGCACCAGCAGTTCCTCATAGGTGAGTGGCTGTAGGCGGATGATGGGCGCGAGCATGTCCTTAAGGTCCTCGCGCGCAAAGCGGCCCTGAGCGAGTCGGCTGCGCAGGGCTTCGTAGGAGAACACGCCGCGGCGGCGGTCTTCGATGGAGGGTGGCGTGCCGCCCATAATCATGCCCAGGTACTGCGCTTTGCCCTGAAGCGTGTCGTTGTACATGGTCAGGATTTTCTCGTAGTTGTACTGGCGCGTGATAGCGTTGGGAATCTTATACAGATTCACGAGTTCGTCGATGAGCACCAGCATGCCCTTGTAGCCGCTGCAAACCAAAAAACGAGCGATGAGTTTGACGTAGTCGTACCAGTCGTCATCGCTGATGATGGTTGAGGAGCCCAGCTCGGCGCGTGCCTCACTCTTGGTGCGGTACTCGCCGCGAATCCATTTGGTCACGCGGCTCATAGCTTCTTCGTCGCCCTCGGATACGGCCGCGCGGTAGCGGCGGAGCATACGGGAGAAGTCGAAGCCGTGGACCATTTCCTCGAGCGGGGCCAGTTGGGCATTGACGGCAGACTCATCGGCATCGGCACACGAGGCGACCCAGCGATCCAGGATAAGGTTGAGTGCACCGCCCTCGGGGCGCGTTTTAGTCGATATGTTGCGGATGAGCTCACGGTAGGTGGCAAGGCCCTGTCCCTGGCCGCCCTGCAGGCGGCGCTCAGGGGATAGGTCGGCATCGGCGACGACGAATCCCTCGCCCATGGCGTGCGTGCGGATGGTCTGGAGCAAAAAGCTCTTGCCGGCTCCGTAGCGACCGACTAAAAAGCGGAAGCTCGCGCCGCCATCGGCGATGAGACTCAAATCGGTGAGCAGGGCGCGAATCTCGACCTCGCGTCCCACGGTGATATAGGGAAGGCCGATGCGCGGGACCACGCCGCCCTTGAGCGAGTTAAGGATAACGGCAGCGACGCGTTTGGGTACACGGGGCGCTGCGGATGCGGTATCACTCATGGTCTAGGTATCCTCTCACGTCTGCTTCGTAGTCCTCGATAATCTGCGGCCCTGCCGCGCTAAATTCAATTACGGTGTCGCCCACCAGGTCAAAGAGCGCCTCGTTGATGCTGTCGACGAGCATGTCCTCGCTCTGCCCCGATTGCACTACCGCCGATTCCGCCTGTACTGCGTTGTGCTCGAGCAGCGCGCGGAGATAGGCGTCTGCGGCAGGCGTGAGTTCGTTCGTGGCGTCAGCGGGCGCAACAGCTGCGAACGCGGGCGTCGGCGCGAGAAGCGGTGCCACGACACCAAACTGTTCGGTGGATATGGTTGGCTCGTCGGTCTCGTCCTGCCGAATGGGTGCCGCGACCGCCTCGACAATCGCGTCGGCTACGGGCTCGGCTTCCGGTTGCCCTGAGTCCGCTGCCTCGGCTTCCACAGGTGCGCCGTCCTCGCGCTCTTCGTCGATTAA
This sequence comes from Collinsella sp., assembly GCA_036303765.1. Classification (GTDB taxonomy): domain Bacteria; phylum Actinomycetota; class Coriobacteriia; order Coriobacteriales; family Coriobacteriaceae; genus Collinsella. The sequence goes on from JAXIZX010000313.1 coordinate 4,213, forward strand.
AAGTGCTTCGCGCGTTTGCGCAGCGGCGCTCCGAATGTGCCCCAGCTGAGTCAGGTCGATATCGATCTTGACGGGCTGGTGTGCGGCGTCCCACGAAAGCCATGCCACAATCTCGTCATCGATAATCTTGGCCAGATATTTGGGGACCTTTTCTTCCTTAAGGGGATGGGCGGGGTCCAGCGCCAGGCGCAGGCGTTGGTCGCAGGCGCGCATCATTTCACCGAGCTTGCTGCTCTTTTGCCTACTACCATGGATACGCATACATTCCCAAAAGCCGTTTTGGCAACGGTAGATATGGATGGGATCCAGGCGGTATTCGCAGTTCTCGTGGCGCTCGGGCGCAAAGAATACGGCCGAGGCAAACATGGTGTAGGGCATGGCCGTCTCCTCCCCAAACAAGCTCGCTACGATGCCGGTCTTTCGATGCGTGTCATAGTAGCGCGCCATGCGGACATACGCGGCGCATGCCACGTGGCGCAGATCGCGGTGGTGGCTGCGGTCGAGCCGCGAGTTACTTAGGTTGTACGTGGAGAGGGCGTTGATGGCGGCCATGAGTCGCTCCTCGCGCACCTCATCGGGCGGAAGGGGGAGCGTGGGCTCGGAGGTTTTGCGACGTTTGGGGGTCTGGTCGGACGGTGCCGGTGCCGGTACAAGGTCTCGTGCCGCGCGCCGCAGCTCGATAAGGGCGTTATCGAACATGACGGTTTTAGAGTCGCGGAGCAGCTTGGGGTCGAGCCCATGGAATACGGCGTAATCCTGCAACCACACGCGTGCAAACCGATCAATGCCGGGCTCGAAGGCGCGATAGACATCCCAAAAGGCCTTGATCTTGTTAAAACCGTCGAGCGGGTCATCTACGCCAATGCCGCAAATCAGCTCATAGAGATACAGAAAGGCAAAGGACGTAGACGTTTCCTCGACGGTTCCGCGGCGCACTTGGGCACGCCAGGTAAAGTAGCCGCGCAGCTGCCGGTCGCTCATGGCGTTGTAGGTGGGAAAGTACGACTTAAAGGTGCCGTTGTAGGGACAGTCGTCCTCAAAGTCGGCCATCAGCAGGCCCTGGCGGTAAAAAAGCTCGGCTTCCGAAAGCCAGCGGCCCGCACCGCCCTTGGGGTCATCCTGCCAGCGCGATATCTCGCGCATTTTACGGTACTGGTCGGGGAGGAAATTCTGCATCTGTCGGCCGGTTTTGAGAATCGGCTCGTCTGCGTAGATTTCGTTTGAGAAGCGGGTGGACTGATGGGTTCGGGCCTCGGCCATAATGCGCTCGATGAGCATCTTGATGTCCTGGTCGGCCACCGCTTCTCCTCTCCTAACGCAGCTACGGTGACCTCATATCATAGCACAGCATCAAACAGATGTTCGAGATACCGCTGCGTTGATAGATTTAGAACAGGAGGGCGTAGATGACGGCGATGACGACGGAGGGGAGCATATTGGCCGTGCGGAAGGTCTGAGGACGGATGAGGTTGACGCCGACGCAGAAGATGAGCATGGAGCCTACGAGCGAAAGGCTGTCGAGGGCTGCCGTGGTCATGATGGGGGAGAGCGCGCCGGCAAACAACGTGATCGTCCCCTGGAACACGGCGACGGGCAGGGCGGAGAAAATGCAGCCGCGGCCAAGCGACGCCGTCATGGTGCAGACGATGATGCAGTCCAATGCGCCTTTCAAGGCAAGCGTTGACCAGTCACCGAGCAGACCGTCCTGGATCGATCCCACGATAGCCATGGCACCGATGCAGACGGTCAGCGATGTCGAGACAAAAGCGTTGGTGAACTCGTTATCGCCCTCACTGCCAGTCTTGCGCTTGAGCCATTCGCCAAGGTTCTCGATGGCGGCTTCCAAGTTGACGGCCTCGCCGATGAGCGAACCGACCGCAAATGAGACGATGAGCATGGTGGTACCGGTGGTCGCCAGCGCCTTCCCATCGATAAGGAGCATCTTTTGCATGGTGCCGCCAAGGCCGATAAACAGGACGCACAGCCCCGATGCTTTCATGAGCGTGTCTTGGATGCGCGGTGTAATGAAGCGGCCGCCCGCTAATCCCAAAAGACCGCCCGCAA
>JAXIZX010000314.1:0-4545 GCA_036303765.1 Collinsella sp.
ACGTCTTTCGAGGCTCAGCAGCACGTCGATAGCACCATGTCGTTTGATGCCGCGCAGTTCGATTCCACGATAACGTTTGAAAAGCAAGGCACCGCAATTGCCGAGCCCCTTCCTATTTCCGATGAGCAGGGCGACGCGGCAGACGATGACGAGCCCATTGATGCTGCCGAAATCCAAGATGCCGCCGAGGACGAGTCCGTCGAGGCCAACTCTGACGAAGAGCAATACGCGGCAGCCGATCAAGGTGATTCGACCGAGGTCGAGCAGGAGGAAGTGCCTGCGGTTTCCGAGACTCCCGAGACGGATGAGTCGAGGCCTTACTCCACGCAGATTTTCACCATGCCGACCCCGAGTGGTTCCGGTGCCACGGTTGCCAATGTCGCTCCCACCCAGGACGAAACGGTCGATTCCCTTATGGCCCAGATTTCCTCCCAGGCATCGCCGCGTCCGCAGATGAATGTTCCCGATCCGGCGTCGGCACCGTCGCCTGCACCTTCCTCGTCTCCGCTGGCTTCGGTCCCCGATCCGTCGCTGCCGTCTATGAAGCAGGCAAACGTTGCGTCTCGCACGTCGCTGTTCGACCTTCCCGATCCCTCTGCCCAGGTCAACGACCCCTTTGCTACTGCCCAGGGTCCCGAACCCACATCGGCACCCGTTGCGCCTTCTATGCCCGTTGCGTCGGGCGCGCAGCCGATCGAGACCATTTCGGCTCCCGCCCCGGCGGCACCCAAGTCTCGCAAACGCGGCCTGGGTGGCCTGTTCGGTCGTAAAAGGAAAAACGAGCAGGACAGCATGAGTGATTGGCTGGGCGTCGAAGACGATTACGATGCCAAGAAGTCCGGTCGCGGTATCGGTTCGTGGGATAACTTCGAGGACGATAACGATGGCTGGAAGGGCGGCGCTACGTCTTCCGATGGCGCTTCTTCCGAAGATATGCTCTCGGCTGTCGCCTCTATGGGCGATGATGAGCTGCTCGGTCACGATATCTGGTTTGTGGCAACGGGCGCCTCGGATTGTGATGGCGCCGGCATGAAGGCCTTCTTGGCTTCGCATCGCGATAAGCTCCGCGGCGTATTCTTCATCAATCTTGAATCCGTCGGCGCCGGTAGGCTTTCGGTGGTGACGGTCGAGGGCGAACAGCAGCTGCTCAAGGGCGATCGCCGCATCATGAACCTGGTCAGCAAGGTGTGCAAGTCGTTCCATGTCGATTGTGGCGCGCTCGAGATGCCCTATGCCAAGACCGATGCCTATGCCGCGCTCGAGGCGAGCCGCCGAGCCCTCACCATCGCCGGCGTGGACGGCACGCGTCTGGCTTGCGCTCGTACCGAGGACGACCTGCCCCACAATGTCAACCCGACGAACATTGCCACGGTATCCGAGGTCGTGACCGAGGTTATCCGCCGTTCGTAGACGGAGCTCTAAGGAGTCAACGTGTTTTCGTATATTAAGCGCCATTGGCCTGTCTACGTGATTTTGACCTTGATTGCCATTGCGTTAGGATTTGGGGCTGCCTACATCGTGGGTGCAAAGGGCTCGACCCCCGCCTCCGCAATCAGCGAAGAGGTGGAGCAAGAACAGAGTACGGGTGCCGATGGGATTCCTGAGTCCGAGCAGGCAATCGTTGATGGTGGATCTTCGTCTGCAGAGTAGATACGGCGATTTACATGATTGAAAGCGGGCGAGCCAGGGGACTGGCTCGCCCGCTTTTTCATCGCGCTAGCGCTTCTTTGGGGTCGACCTAAGGCGAGCGAACCATAGGGCTGCGGCACCCGAGGTCAGGAGCGCGGTGATGCAAGCGGCGATGGGAACTGATCCTGTTGCCGGTAGGTCCTGCAGTAGGGTACAGCGTTGAATGACACGGTCCTCGTCATGTGACTCAAGTTTATCGCCGCCGCCGTTGCGGCAAAGATCGACGCGTGCGCTGTTGGTGAGTGCGGTTTGGGGCGTATAAGCCGACGTCGCCTGCATGTGCACGATTGCGCCCCGAGCGTCTGTGCCAAGGATTGCTTTGGCATCGTCAAGGTCGTCGTGCTCATCTTTGAGATCATCGCGGGTCCAAGAATCCGCATCGCTTCGAGTCGTAAAGTCGGCGGCTACCGCACCGTATTCAATTCGAATGGCCGTTACGACGGTATTGGATGCAAGGTCGAGTTCTTTCGCCTCGAGTGTGGTGGATTCCGTGGTCGAGATATCCGCCTTCCAGAGGTGCCAACCGTCGTAATCGACGAGGCGACAGTCCTCACCCAGGCTCTCTTTTACTTCGTCGGACTCAAGCCAAGGATTTTCGTGCCCATCGTCAAGTGTCGCGTTTGCCGGCTCATCGACGTCTGTCGAGTCCAACGGCGTCGTGCGATACCACACGTTGCACAGACCGTTGAGGTCGCCGATGGCGACGGGGGTTTCGATTGAGACGAATCTCGCCGTATCGTCCTCGGCACACTCAAGATCATCGGTAATCGTAAACTCATCAACCCAAGTAGCGGAATCGTTTCGAGCATCGATGGTATAGGAGAAAAGCCCATCACTATTGGTTTGCGTCGTGGCGCGGTTTTTACCATCGCCGTTAGCCAACAGGCCCTTTTCGATAGGTTGGACAAGTTCCTGACGCTTGTCGACCTGCCCCTTGATCTCGATGGGCGCATCCTTCATCGCGACGGATTGGACTTCTCCCGTATCTTTTATTTCAAACGTTATCTCCTCGGCAAGGTCATAGGTCCGCGGAGACATCATTTCGCGCAACGAGTAGGTGCCGGGTGCAAGATGTTCGACGCGGTGTGGCTTGTCGGATGAGGTCCAGGAGTCTATTTCGGTTTTATCGGGACCATATAAGGTGAGCTGTGCGCCTTCCACTTCCTGCTCGCCGCTTGCATCGACCTTGGAGATATCTACCTTGGTGTAATCGTCGGATACGTTAAGCCGTGCTTCTACAACGGGTGTTTTCTGGTCGGCATAAGTAAGGTCGACAATATGGGATGTCCGATCGAGTAAGAAGCCTGCCGGCGCTTGAGTCTCGACAACCTCGTAGCGTGCGGTGCCAGATCCCAGCGGGAGGTCGTCCGCGCGTGCTTCTCCAGTTTCATCCGTCGTGACGGCAGCGACAGTCTCACCGTCGAGCGCGGCAATGCTACCGTCGGGGCGCACGATATCACCCGAGGCACGGATCTCAAAGACGGCGCCCGCGAGGCTGCTGCCGTCTACGGCATCGGTTTTAACGATCCTGATGTTTCCGGTCGCGGCGTGGTCATAATACGAGGCGATTACAACGGGCGTTAGGTTCATGTCGGCGGGTATGTTTACCTCGATTTCTTCGCCGACAAGATAGGGCTCTTTGGCCGAGGTTTCGCGTACATAATAGGTGCCCGGTACGAGCGATTCGGGCAGTGTGACGGTCCCGGTCGCGTCAGTCGTAAAGGTGTCCATTACGTTATGTGCTGGATACCAGCAAGTTTGTGAGACAGGTTCGTGATTGCTGTCGAGGAGTTGGAAGGTGAATCCGGCTAGTGGAACAGAAGCGCCTGTTTGGGCATCGCGTTTTACAATCTGGAGATGCGTCGACAGAGCGTGGTTGTCCACGATATATTGAAGCTCGGCGCCGTTGGAAATCTGATTGGCCTTGACGGTCCATTCCCCTGCACGTTTAAAACCCTCGGGGACGGTTTCCGGAACCTCGCGAATCGTGTAGCCGGCACGGTCGTATGGGACGGCTCCGTGGACACCGGCGGGTCGCTTGCCTGTGCCGAACCATGCTTCGGGCTGATCTTTGGTGGAGGCAAAGCCATAGATGTTTGTGGTCAATGTGCCAACAACCTGCTGAGAGCTGTTGCTGACAACTTCAAAGACAACACCACCCGCCGGCTGCTCCAGGCCGGATTGGTCGCTATTGCCGTAATCCTTGAATTTGGAAATCTCAAGGTCAAACGCAATGGGGATATCGGAAATGCGAGATTCGATCTCGACTACGCCTGAATCGCCGAGCTGGTCGGCTCCAACGGTATAGGTCCAGCTGTCGTTGGATGGCAGGTAGCCCTCGGGGGCTTTTGATTCGTAGATGGTAAAGGTTCCTAAGGGGACATCGACGAGGGTAGCCCGACCGCTTTCGTCAGTCGTGAGAATTTGCGCCCATCCAGGGGTTGATTGCGACACACACGTGAACTCTGCTCCTGCGAGTGAAGATCCCGCCTGGGGGCCGGCATTCGTCGCGGCATCGAGTTTTACGATACGCAGATTGATGGTGCCGGGCTGTTCATCAATGGCGACCTTTCCACCGTCATTCCCCGTGGTAAAGGCGATGCGATCGCTTCGGGGGACATAGCCGGCCGGCGCCTTCGTTTCAACTAGGTAGTATGCCGTGTTGGGCAGAAGTGTTGCCTGCGCTCGACCGTTGCTGTCCATCTGGACGGTGCCGACACGCGCGCCGCTGGTGCTCTCAAAAACATCGAATGTTGCCCCGTCAAACTGATAAGTATTGTTTCCGCTGGTAATGGCAGCGTTTGCAGACTGCTTTTGGAAGGAAACAGAGACCGCCGGCAGTACATAGAGCATGTC
>JAXIZX010000315.1:0-1856 GCA_036303765.1 Collinsella sp.
ACCACGTACTGGTCATAGCCATCGACCACGTGGTTGTTGGTGAGGATGTGGCCCTCGGTATCGAGCACCACGCCCGAGCCGACGCTGCCCGAGCTGTCCGACTCGTCGGCAGACTGCGAAAGCGAGCCATTTTGGCTGCCGCTCGAAGTGGCGGTAATGGAAACGACAGAGGGCAGGGCCTTGGCAGAGACGGCCTCGGCCAGCGTGGTGTCCTCGGAGTCGATGGTGATCTTTTGCGTCGATGAACCCGAAGCACCCGCCGTCACGGCGTTCCTGCCGCCGCCGATATCGAGCGTGCCGCTCATAATGAGCGCAATGACCAGCAGGGCGCCGCAGGCACAACCGGCGAGTGCCGTAATAAAGATCGGCAGCTTTTTGGTCTTGGTCTTGACCACCGTGTGCTTGTTCACGACCTGTTGGCCGCCCAGCGGCTTGCCGGTCTGCGTGTCGTAGGCCTGAACGTAGGGAATGTTGCTGTCGGCAGGCGTCGACTCCACCTGTACGCGCGGCTGCTGCTGAGTCTCGCCGGCATTACCCGGATCCTGGGGGCGCTGGGAATCGTTCTCGCTCATAGCTGCGATCCTTTCGTCAAATAACCAAAGGCCCGCCAAACACGTGGCGGGCCATCATTGTTCACGTTGAGTTGTACCCCAATATGCGGGTGAACGTGTATGAGAACGCAATCTTTTAGGAAGGCTTAAGTTCTGCTGCAAACTCGAAAGGGATCCACGCATGCGGCAAAACCACCACAAAGGTGCCTGTCCCCTTTGTGGTGAAAAGCTAGTCCTTAAACAGATAGCCCACGCCGCGGACGGTGGTGATGTGTGCCGCGATCTGCGGGCCCACCTTGGAGCGGATGCGTCGGATGTGCACGTCGACGGTACGGGTGCCGCCGCAGTACTCAAAACCCCACACGCGGTGCAGCAGCACCTCGCGGCTGTAGGCACGGTTGGGATGCGTCGCCAAAAAGCTCAGCAGCGAGTACTCCATCAGCGTCAGGTCGATGGGCTCGTTATCGAGTGTCACCTGGTAGGTGGCCAGGTTAATCTCAAGGTTGTCGATGTTAAGCACATCGTCGGCGGTGACGGTCTCCTCCTCGCCCATCAGACGCTGCGCGCGAGCCTTGAGCTCGTTGGGCGTTGCCGTGGGACATACAAAGTCGGCATGCGCGTGATTCGGCAGGCACAAGGTACCGAGCGCCTCGTCATCGACGATCGCCAACATGGGGACGCCGCCGCGATCGTCAAGCCACTTGGCAATCTGATCGATGCGGTCGCTGCGGATGCCATCGCAATCGAGGATCAGCAGGTCAAAGTCGTGCGCCGCAGTCGGCGAATCGGGGGTGGCCAGGCTCACCTCGACACCCAGGGTGGTCGTCAAGCTGCGGGCAAACTCGTGGAAGCGCGTCGTGCGCGCCATGAACAGGGCACTCTTTTCGGACATATCGGCCTCCAAAGAAATGAGCTCAATCGTACTGGAACAAGCCAGCGCGATTAGGAGTTCGCCAGGTAGTGCTTGATCTCCCACTCGGTGATCGTGGACTCAAACTTATGCCACTCGTCGCGCTTCTTTTTGAGGAAGAAGCTGTGGATGTGCTCGCCGAGGGCATCCTTCATAAACTGCGAGTCCTCAAACACGTCGAGCGCCTCTTTGAGCGAGCGCGGCAGCGGCGTGTAGCCGGCCTCGATCATCTGACAGTCGGTAAGCTTGAGCGTCTCGGCCGTGGCCTCGGGCGGGAGCTCCAACTTACGCTCGATGCCGTCCAGACCAGCCGCCAGCGTGACGGCGTTGACCAGGTACGGGTTGGCCATGGGGTCGGGACTGCGCAGCTCGATGCGCGTGGACAGCTGCTTGCC
>JAXIZX010000316.1:0-2724 GCA_036303765.1 Collinsella sp.
ATGCCGGAGCATAGGCACTCGGCTTGATGACCACGGTATTGCCCGCGGCAAGGGCGCCGGCGAGCGGCTCGAGTGTTAGCAAAAACGGGTAGTTCCACGGAGCCATGATGAGCGTGACGCCATAGGGCACGGCTTGCGTTTTGCACGCGCTCACGGCGTTGGCAAGGTCACACGGACGCAGGCGCGGACGACTCCATCGAGCCACGTGAGCGATCTGATGACGAATCTCGGAAAGCGACGTGCCGATCTCGCACATATATGCCTCGTCATGCGACTTTCCCAAATCGGTCTTGAGTGCATGGGCAATATCGGCCTCGTGCGCCCGTACCGCATCGCGTAAACTCACGAGCGCGCGACGTCGGGCATCAACATCAAACGTAGCGTGCGTTTTAAAGTAAGTGCGCTGATCGCCGACGATGCGCGCAATTTCCTCGGTGTTCATGGCACCCTCCTAGTTCTCGTCCTCAAACATACCACCCGCGACGACCTCGTACATACGCTCGAGCTCCAAGCGGTCCATCAAAAGCGGAACGGGGTACAGCGGATTGGCCTCGGCATCGGCATGCGCCGCCATCTCAGGTATGTCGGAGCGGCGAATGCCCGTCACATATTGGGGAATGTCCAAGGCGGCGTTCATGCAATCGATCCAATCGATAAAGGCCTCGGCCGCCAGGCTGTCCCGCGCGTTAGCCGGCGCAATGCCCGCCATGCGAGCAAGATCGGCAAGCTTGGGGGCGGCGGCGTCACCATAAGCGCGAAGCATATGCGGCAGGATGATGGCGTTGGCCAAGCCGTGCGGAATTCCGTATCGGCCGCCCAAGCTGTGTGCGATGGCATGAACGTATCCAACATAGGAGCGCGTAAAGGCAACGCCCGCCTTATACGCCGCCGAAAGCATATTGCGACGCGCACGCATGTCGTCGCCATGCTCATAGGCCTCGAGCAAATTGTCGTGGATGAGCTGCACCGCCTGTCGTGCCATCTTGCGCGTATAGGGCGTGGTGCTTCGCCCGATAAAGGCCTCGACGGCATGCGTCAGGGCGTCCATGCCCGTCTGCCCCGTAATGGAGGCGGGCAGACCGCGCGTAAACTCGGGGTCGTGCACCGCAAAGCGCGGAATAAGCACAAAGTCGTTAATGGGGTACTTGTAGTGCGTCTCGTCATCGGTAATTACCGCCGCAAGTGTGACCTCGCTTCCCGTGCCTGCCGTGGTGGGGACGGCGATGAGCAGCGGCAGGCGACGATGAATCCGCAGCAGGCCGCGCATCTTGTTGATGGGCTTGTTTGGCTGCGCAATGCGTGCGCCTACGCCCTTGGCGCAGTCCATGGCTGATCCTCCGCCAAAGCCGATAATGGCCTGGCAGGCGCTCTCTCGATACAGGGACGCCGCCTCCTCCACATTCGAGACCGTGGGATTCGCACGCGTTTCGGCATAGACCGTAACGCCAATCCCCTGAGCCGTAAGCGCACGCTCGAGTGATGCCGTGAGTCCCAAACGTGCAATGCCGGGATCCGTCACGATAAGGACCTTCTGGATCGAGCGCTTTTGAAGCACCGCGGGCACATCCTCGGCATGCTCTAAAATGTGCGGCTCGGTATAGGGCAGGATCGGCAATGCAATGCGAAAAACCGTCTGATATGTTCGGCACCAGGCACGACGGGCTAGATGCATAAAGGAAACTCCCTCATTTGTTGATTGGTCAACATTTGCTCGACCGATTGTACTCAGCGACGGTCAAAGACGGCCTGCCAATCGTTAATCAATCAACATCTTCATATCTCAAAACTGTTTTATTAAAAATCATTCCTAATAGGCTTCACATTTGGTTGCATTTATGGATAATAGAACTCGTCAAGACGCACGTCCGGAGAGGGCCCTTACGGGACCGGACGAGCGCACAATCGCCATCGATCGAAAGGATCGAATCATGAAGTTTGTTTGCCCCGTTTGCGGTTATGTGGAAGAGTTCGACGGCGACCAGCTGCCCGAGGACTTCAAGTGCCCCCAGTGCGGCGTTCCCGGTTCTCGCTTCCTGAAGCAGGAGGAGGGTCAGCTCGAGTGGGCTTCCGAGCACGTCGTGGGCGTCGCCAAGATGGAGGGCGTCTCCGAGGACATCGTTGCCGACCTGCACGCCAACTTTGAGGGCGAGTGCTCCGAGGTCGGTATGTACCTGGCCATGGCTCGCGTCGCTCATCGCGAGGGCTATCCCGAGATCGGCCTGTACTGGGAGAAGGCTGCCCACGAGGAGGCCGAGCACGCCGCCAAGTTCGCTGAGCTCCTGGGCGAGGTCGTGACCGACTCTACCAAGAAGAACCTCGAGATGCGCGTTGAGGCCGAGAACGGCGCCACCGCCGGCAAGACCGATCTCGCTAAGCGCGCCAAGGCCGCTGGCCTCGATGCCATCCACGACACCGTGCACGAGATGGCTCGTGACGAGGCCCGCCACGGCAAAGCTTTTGCCGGCCTGCTTAAGCGCTACTTTGGCTAAGCCAACCGCTTGAGACATAACCTCTAGCTCGATGAGGCCCGGACCGTATTGGTCCGGGCCTTTTTCGTGCCTCACGAACTTGTTAACGCCCTGAAATAGGACCGTCTTCGGCATCGGCTTCTCGTCAAAAACTAAGTGAGTAGACTTTTTTGGAACTTGCCGAGCAGACCATCCATATCACTTTATAAAGCCGCAGGTAAATGCCTTGTTGCAAAACGACCTAGTCGCCAAAGTG
>JAXIZX010000317.1:0-1585 GCA_036303765.1 Collinsella sp.
AGCCTGGGCAGTGTCGTCGGCCTTCTTGGCATCGTTAAGCGTGCCCTGCTTGTTCGCAAGATCCGTCTTGGCGGCATCGCACTTGGCGGCAAGGTCCTTGACCGAAGCGGTAGCGTTGTCATACGCCTCGTTGGCCTGATCGGACTTTACCTTGGCGGCGTCGTAGGCGCTCTGAGCATTCAGTTTACGAGTCGACGCCTTAGAGGCGTTCGTCTGGCAATCGGCGAGCGTCGCGTTGGCCTTGTCGAGAGCAGTCTGCGCAGTGGCAGCCTCGGCCTTAGCAGTATTGAGGTTCTGCTGAAGAGCGTCAATGTCAATACCAGAAGCATCGAGCTCGCTCTTGGCAGCATCATAGGCACCCTTGGCGGTTGCAGTGGCAGCCTGAGCGCTCTCGTACTCGCCCTTGGCAGTATTCATGCTCGTGTCGGCAGCTTTAAAGGCCTCTTGAGCGTCATACTGCTTGTTGAGTGCAGCGTTATAGGCAGCGCTAGCAGTTCCAAACTTTTTCTGTGCTTCGGTAAGCTTGCTCTGAAGCTCCTTGAGCTGTTGCTTTTGCGCCTGGGTGCCGCCGGCGCTATAAGCAGAATCGATATAGTCGTTCAGGAGCTTCTTGAACTCGGAGACCGTGAAATCGGCCTGAGTGTCATCAGCGCTGTAATCGAATACGGTTACCTCGGAATCGGTATTCTTTCCGCTACCGGTTGCAATACCGATGGCTTCCGCAGCGGCATCGATGATGTTGAGATAATGCCCACACTCTTGATAGATGCTGTTGTAGTTCTGGGAGATATAATAGGCATCATATCGGTGGCTGCCGAGTTCGTCGCCATACTGCGCGACGTACTTATCGAATGCCTCCTTCTCTTGGGTGTAGAGGCCGGTGTAGGGCCAGCCGAGGGTATCCTCGGTCTCTCCGCCGGTATATGCGCCGCCGCCGCCGGCAAGATTTTCACCGTTATCATAGTAGCAGCCAGAGTGCCCCCAGATGTTCGATGAATACGATGTATTGAGGGCAGCTGCCACAGTCATGCGGAGGCTGACGCTGAGTGCCGACTGACCGTTCGCCTTGCGGAGGTTGTTCTGGGTATCGAGGTAGGTCAGGGCGTTGCGCATCTGCTCCAAGGAAAGCGGATTGGTGTCGCGAGACATGTCCTGATCGACGTACTGGTCATACCATTCGGCCTTGTCATCGGCGCCGGTCAACGTCGATACGGCATCCTGGGCGTTCTTTTTCTGCGTGGCTGTGAACTGGCTGCCGCCGATGATGTAGTTCATGAAGCCGAACATACCCTGACTGATGACTTCCTGGTCAACGGTCATGTTGGACTTTAGGTCTGCAATCTGCTGCTCAAGAGCCTCAACCTGGGCATTAGCAGCGTCATAAGCCTTTTCCGCGGCGTTCGAAGCGGCGCAGGCTGCCTCCCACTCGCTGCGCTTCTGCTTGCGAACTTCGACAAGCTTATCGTACTCAGCCTTCTTGTCGGCCTCGGTCTGCTGGGCCTGCTCGTATGCCGTCTTCGCGGCGTCACGCTTACTGGCCGCGTCCTTGTACTCCTTGTTTGCCGCATCGTATGCAGACTGGGCA
>JAXIZX010000318.1:0-6394 GCA_036303765.1 Collinsella sp.
AGCCTGGGCAGTGTCGTCGGCCTTCTTGGCATCGTTAAGCGTGCCCTGCTTGTTCGCAAGATCCGTCTTGGCGGCATCGCACTTGGCGGCAAGGTCCTTGACCGAAGCGGTAGCGTTGTCATACGCCTCATTGGCCTGTTCGGACTTTACCTTGGCGGCATCGCGGGCGCTGCGAGCCTTCGCCTTGTGAGCAGCGGCCTCGGCTGCCTTCGTCTTACTGTCAGCAAGCGTGGCGTTTGCCTTATCGAGAGCCGCCTGGGCAGTAGCGGCCTCGGCCTTGGCGGCATCGAGGTTCTGCTTGAGGGACTCGATGTCGATTCCGCCGAGTGCGTCCTTCGCGGCGTCGTATGCCGTCTTCGCGGCGGCGGTACCGGACTTAGCCTTCTCATACTCGCCCTTGGCGGTGTTCATGTTCGTGTCGGCCGCGGTATAGGCGTCGCGAGAGCTTTCTTGCTTATCCAATGCGTCAGAATAAGCCGTTCCGGCAGTCCCGAAGTTCTTCTGCGCCTCCGCCAGCTTATTCTGTAGCTGCTTCAGCTGCTCCTTCTGCTCCTGAGTGCCGCCTGCATTGTAAGCAGAATCGATATAGTCGGTGACGAGCTTCTTGAACTCGGAGACAGTGAAGTCCTTCTGCCCCGTGCTTCCACTATAGTCGAAAATGGTTACCTCGGAATCGGTGTTCTTACCGCTACCAGTTGCGATGCCGATAGCCTTCGCACCGGCATCGATGATATTGAGATAGTGTCCGCACTCATGGTAGATGCTGTTGTAGTGCTGGTAGATATAGTAGGAATCATATCGGTGGCTGCCGAGTTCGTCGCCATACTGTGCAACGTACTTATCGAATGCCTCTTTCTCCTGGGTGTAGAGACCGGTATATGGCCAGCCGAGGGTATCCTCGGTTTCGCCTCCGGTGTATGCTCCGCCGCCGCCCGCAAGGTTCTCACCTTGATCGAAATAGCAGTTCGAGTGTCCCCAGATGTTCGATGAATATGATGTATTAAGTGCGGCTGCCGCAGTCATGCGGAGGCTGACGCTGAGCTCCGACTGACCGTTCGCCTTGCGGAGGTTGTTCTGGGTATCGAGGTAGGTCAGGGCGTTGCGCATCTGCTCCAAGGAAAGCGGATTGGTGTCGCGAGACATGTCCTGATCGACGTACTTGTCATACCATTCGGCCTTGTCAGCGGCACCGGTCAGCATCGATGCGGCTTCCTGGGCATTCTTTTTCTGCGTGGCCGTGAACTGGCTGCCGCCGATGATGTAGTTCATGAAGCCGAACATACCCTGGTTGATGACATTCTGGTCTACGGTCATGTTCGACTTGAGGTCGGCAATCTGCTGGTTAAGCTTCTCGACCTCGGCGTTTGCGGCGTCGTATGCATTGTGCGCGTCGGTTACTTCAGCACGAGCCTGATCGAACTCGTTGCTCTTCTGCTGACGAATCTCGACGAGTCGGTCGTACTCAGCCTTCTTGTCGGCCTCGGTCTGCTGGGCCTGCTCGTATGCCGTCTTCGCGGCGTCACGCTTACTGGCCGCGTCCTTGTACTCCTTGTTTGCCGCATCGTATGCAGACTGGGCAGATGCCACAGCAGCGTTGGCGGCGTTGGCCTTCTCCTGCGCGGCAGCGACGGCAGCCTGGGCGGCCTGCAGATTTGTCTGTGCGGTGGCGTCGGCATCCGTCGCGGCATTGAGCTCCGCCTGCGCGGTCTTGAGCTCGCCAGCAGCAGCGATCTTGGCGGCCTCAAGCGCACTCAGGTCGACACCCGTACCCGAGACGGCAGCATCGAGCGCGGCCTGCGCCTGGTTGAACTTCTGCTGGGCGTTATCGCGCGCGGTGGTTGCGGCTGCGAGCGCAGCGGCAGTCTCCTGCTTCTTGGCCTGGGCAGTCGTCAAAGCTGCCTCGGTATTCTGCTTTTCCTGCTGGGCGCTGGCCTCGGCAGCCTTGGCCTGGTCCAGATTGTCCTGTGCAGTAGTAACGGCCTTATTGGCGTCATCGAGCTTTGCCCGCGCGTCCTCGACGGCCTTCTTGGCGGCCTCGTACTCGTCCATACCCATGGCCTCGAGCTTGGCCTGGGCATCATCGAGGGCCTTCTTGGCCTCATCCTGCTTTGCCTTGGCGTCCTTGAGCGCCTGGGTCTTATCCTCGACACTCTTGTTGGCCTGTTCGAGCTGATCGTTCAGGTCGCCCAGCTTCTTCTGCTGCTGCTCGGTCTTTTCGACGGCTGCCTTAAGCTCGTCGATCTTCTCCTGAAGCGCGGCTACCTCGGCCTCGTTCTGCTCGGCGGCGTTATCGGTCACGGCCTGCGAGGCCTGATTCTTTTGCTGCTGTGCCTGCTTTTGAGACTGGCCCGCCGCGTCGGCCTTCTTCTGGGCGGCATCGTAGGCGGCCTGAGCGTCCTTGAGCTGCTTTGCCGACTCCTCGGCCAGCTGGGCAGCCGTCTTTACGACCGCTTGGTTACCGGCGGCAACGGTATTCTCTACAGAACTACCCCCCTGAACAGAATCGCCGTTATCGGTCGACGGTGCGGCGATTGCCGCCAGCGGCGACATGAGCGGCTGAGCGATGAGGCCCGCCGTCAAAACGGTTGCGACGGCGCGGTTAGCAACGCCCTTGACGTTGACGGCCTTGGCCCGAGGCTCAAAGTGTTGTGGACTGTAGTTTGCCATGGCTTTCTCCCTTTGACACGGATGTATCCATACGTATCAAACGGTAGCTGTCGATTTTTGAATTCTGTTGCGCAACATTGGCGACCAGCGTATTTTTTGAAATTCACGCTCTCGTGCTTCACAATTTCGTCACATATGTAGGAGCTGGTGCATCATATTCTTGCGGGATCGAATTGAGCCTATGATTTGCATTTGCCCCCGCGTCATCTGCCCCATCGGATTCCGCATCCAACAGACACCCCGCCCGCCACGGTGTAGAGTTAGGACAACGGGCGCGTTGCGCGGACCGCGCTGGAGCGAGGTGGACATGGAACTCGACAAACAACAGATCAAGCGACTACGCGAACGCCATCACCGGCGCCACGGCATCCGCCCTGCTCATAGTGAGGCTGCCGAGCAGGCTGGTCGCTTTTTAAAGCGCGCGTTCAACATTCGCGAGGGACGCGCGCCCTATCACGTGATCCGCAAGCGTTTTGTAAACGGGGCGCGTCTGACTGGCTCCCACCTATGCATCCTCATCATCGCCATGCTGATCGCGAGCATCGGCCTCGATATCGATTCGGACATCGCCATCGTGGGCGCCATGCTCATCTGCCCGCTCATGGGCTCGGTCCTTGCCATGGCATACGGCATCGCCACGCTCGACCGCGAGATTACCGTCGAGGCCGTCGCCAGCCTTGCGCTGCAGATGGCCTTTTGCCTGGTCACGTCCACGCTGTACTTTAAGCTCTCGCCCCTTGGCACCACCACGGCCGCCATCATCGACAACTCTACACCCACCGTCTGGGACCTTACCGTCGCACTCGCAGGCGGCTTTGCAGGCGGGCTGGGCAACTCGCGCGACCAGGAACCCGCCACGCTCATCGCCGGCGTGGCCGTGGCGACCGCGCTCATGCCGCCTCTGTGCGCGGCGGGCTATGGCATCGCCATCGCAAGCGGGTCGCTGTTTCTCTCGGCGCTTTACGAGTTTGGCATCAACGTGGTCTTTATCGCACTCGCGGCCGAAGCCGTATTACTTATCTTGCGCGTGCCGCTCAAGCGCGACCTCAACGGCGACGGCATTGTAACCGCCGAAGAAGATGCCGAGGTCGACGAGCTATCGCGCAAGGTGCGCCGCCGCATCATCGTGGGAACGGCCATCTTTGCCATCCCCTGCATCGTTATGACGGCGGGGTCTATTGGCTCGGCGCAGACCGGCGTGCAGGACGGCTACGGTGTCACCGAAACTACGCGCGAACTTGCCGCGGTGCTGCCGGGCTTTAAGGATTACACCGTCGCCGTCGAGACCTCGGCTACCGAAGGCGAGGAGGAGGGCGTCGTCGAGCGTGAGATTGTCGCCCATGTGACGACAGGCGAGGCGCTTGGGGCACACGACCGCCACGTCGCCCGCAAGCTCATCGACCTCAACGTGCCTGAACTCGATCGCGTGGAGTTCGATGTGAAGTGATGCAGAGCGCGGGATGAATGCTCGCACGGACGCAAGTTACGACGAGGCGCAGGTGCGATACGGACACGAGCAAATAGCGGGGTGCAGTTCACACCCGCGCCCCGCTCGCTTTTTTATTGCCGTGAATCAACTGTCCGAATCGACCTCGCCAGACTCCACCGTAAACGCCGGATCGGTGCTCACAAGATAAAATCGGGTCACCTTAGTATTTCTAATTAGGTAAATCTGCCCTTGATTGCGTCGGCGCGATATATATGCAACGTGAACCGTGCCGAACTCTTCGCCGTTTTCCTTCTTTAATACCAGGATATTGGGATCGTCCGTACGCTTAAACTGCCCGTCAACGCAGCTGCCGTCTTTGTCGATCAGTTGCCACCGATGGTTATCCTCTTCAAGAAAGGCCAGGGTTTCCAGACTCGTCTTGTCGTCCCGATAGTAACCGTCAATGGCAAACCCTTCGGAAGCGCACTCCTGCATATAGGACGTTTCTCGGCTTATAGCAAACAGCCCTGTAGCGCCCAGGAGCACAGCCAGGCAGACCACTGCAAGGGTTATCGAAATAGCACGGCGGCCCATGTTAGCCCAACCGATAGTTGTTTAACGGAGCGCGAAACATACCTGGAGCCTCCAATGTCAGAGGGGAACGTCCCCAGCAGGCTGGCGACAACTATATGCTTCTTTTATCAAACCATATGGCTGCCACTCGCGGAGGGGGTATCGGCGAGCGGCGTGTTTTCATACTCCATTGGTCAAACCTAAGCGCAGCCCTACAGCTCGTACTTGTACACGCGGTAGATATACTTTTCGGCTTCCATCTCGTAGGTAGCGATGGGCAGACCGTAGCGGTCGTCTCGTCGTTTGGCAGATAGGTCACACTGTGCTGGCCTGCGTTGAGCGAAAAATCGCCTTGGGCCTGCAGCAACTTGTCCTCTAAGCCCGAGCCGGCCCAAAAATCGGGCAAGTCCACGGAAGGCTGTAGCAAGGTCATTTACGCAACATATGTCCAGCAAAAACGGGTGGTAGCCGGTACGGCTACCACCCGTTTGTCTCATATCTAGCCCATAGCAGACCAGCTACTTCTTAATGCCGCGCCCCAGGCGCTTGGCGACCGATGCAACGGCCTCCTCACTGGCAGATCCGCAGCTCGCACAGCCGTCGTGGGCACGCATCTGACCGGTGACCTCGTCCATCGCGAGCGGCGCCACCTTCTCGAGCTTAAAGCCTTTACCGGCGCGCATGTTTTCCTTGGCCACGCTAATCATGAGCTTAATGCGGTTGAGCTGGTTGACCTCGGACGCACCGGGATCATAGTCCACCGCGACGATGTTGCTCTCGGGGTGCTGGCGGCGTAGCTCCTTAATCACGGCCTTGCCCACCACGTGGTTGGGCAGGCACGCGAAGGGCTGCGTGCAGATGATGTTGGGCGCACCGTGATCGATCAGGTCGAGCATCTCGGCCGTGAGCAGCCAGCCCTCGCCCATGTTGTTGCACACCGAAAGCACCGTGCGGGCCTTGTCGGCCATGGTGCCGATGCGCTCGGGTGCCTCGAAGCGGCGGGACTTTTCGAGCATCTCCTCCACCGGTGTGCGCATCCAGTCCACGAGCTTGATGAGCGCCTGCATACCAGCGCGCGTGGTAGCAGAGCTACCCAGCTCATCCTTCTGCAGCTCGGCGTTGCTCATGGAGTACAGGAAGAAGTCGAGCAGGCCCGGCACCACGGCCTCGCAGCCCTCGCGCTCGATAACGTCGACCACGTGGTTGTTTGCCGTGGGGTGGAACTTGACCAGGATCTCGCCAACCACGCCCACGCGCGGCTTGGTACCCTCGCCCACGAGCGGCATGGTGTCGAACGCGCGGATGGCCTCGCGGCACAGCTTGGTGTAGTTGTGACGGTTGAACTTGGGCGCCAGCTTGCGGGCGCGCGCCATGTACTCCTCGTAGAGCGCATTGGCGGCACCGGACGTTGCCTCGTACGGGCGGCAACGATAGAGCATCTGCATCATGACGTCACCAAAGAGCACTGCGTAGACTGCCTGCTTAAGCAGTGCCGGCGTAATCTTAAAGCCAGGGTTGTCCTCGCCGAGTGCCACGGCCGAAAGCGAGATCACCGGAATCTCGGGGTGGCCGCTCTCACGCAGAGCCTTGCGGATGAGTGCGATGTAGTTGGTGGCACGGCAGCCGCCGCCGGTCTGGCTGATAACCACGGCCGTCTTGGACAGGTCGTACCGACCGCTCTCGATGGCCTCCATAATCTGGCCCGTCACCAGGATCGACGGGTAG
>JAXIZX010000319.1:0-3978 GCA_036303765.1 Collinsella sp.
GTGATACGCTCATCGACGCCGCGTACCAGCCGATGGATGAGTCTTGAGCACGCGCCCTTCCCCAAGGTGATACGCTCATCGACGCCGCGTACCAGCCGATGGATGAGTCTTGAGCACGCGCCCTTCCCCAAGGTGATACGCTCAGTCCATCTAATACCACCGATACAAGGAGGTCTTGAGCACGCGCCCTTCCCCAAGGTGATACGCTATATTGCATTAACGGAAGGAGGATACGTATGTCTTGAGCACGCGCCCTTCCCCAAGGTGATACGCTCGATGCTGCGTTGATACCACATATGCCTTTGTCTTGAGCACGCGCCCTTCCCCAAGGTGATACGCTCGATCGCAAAAGCAAGACGCCGGTCGCCGTGTCTTGAGCACGCGCCCTTCCCCAAGGTGATACGCTTAGGCCGAGAGAAAGGAATCGAAATGGCTGGTCTTGAGCACGCGCCCTTCCCCAAGGTGATACGCTCGCCCGGACGGCTTCGCGGACATCAGACTGGTCTTGAGCACGCGCCCTTCCCCAAGGTGATACGCTATGTGCGCACAGAAAAGCCCCTTTAACAGGGGCTTTTCTGTTTCAAGCCTCAAAAAAAGAAGACTGATTCGACCTCAGATCTACATCTGCGATTCATTTTTTTCGAGACAAAATGCGTCGACACGTCGCGCTTCACGCAAGAAAAGAGCCGTATTCGGCACAGCGATTTATGTACTTTTCTTCACAATCGAATCAATCCTTAGGCGAAAAAACGCTCAAAAGGACCCGCCTAAATGCTATCCATAGCTACCGTTTACGGAATACTGGCTAACACTCGCCCAAAAAAGTTCGCCCCGCCCAATCCGAAGATTGAACGGGGGTTACTTTACGGGTAAGCCACTTAAGTGGCTCCCCTTGTCTGGAGCCGCGCCCTTCCCCAAGGTGAGCTGCTTTCGACTTAGCTGTATTGTAACGCTAATGCGGGGAAGGTCGTCGACAAAATGGCCCAACGGACAATACTTATCCAGAGCAAGGCCCACCTCTGCATCAAGAACGGCCTATTGATGATCATCGTGGACGACCGCAGCTCCACCATTCCCCTCGAGGACATTTGGGTCGTCATCCTCGAATCCCATCAAACCACGATGACGGTCGCCTGCATGTCGCAGCTTAACGACGCGGGAATAGGCGTCATGATCTGCGGGCGCGATCATATGCCCAATGGTCTTATGCTCCCCATGGGCGCCCATTCGCGCCATGCGCGCATCGTCGAGGATCAGCTTGCCATGAGCCTTCCGTTTAAAAAGCAGCTTTGGAAACGAATCGTTCAGGCAAAGATACTCAACCAAGCGGCGGTTCTCACAGAAATGGGGTTGTCTGCAGGCCCTCTCCCCTCTTATGCCAAAACCGTTCTTTCGGGCGACACAGACAATCGAGAAGGCGCAGCTGCCTCCGCGTACTTTAAAGCCCTCATTACCGATGGAACAAGACGCAACAGTATGCAGAGCTCCGCCCTCGATTATGGTTACAGCGTCCTGCGTGCAGGCATCGGAAGAGCAGCCGTTGGCGGTGGATGGCTCGTATCCCAGGGGCTTCACCATCACAGCGTTTACAACGCATTCAATCTCGTCGACGATCTTATTGAACCGTTCCGCCCTCTCGTCGATCTAATTGTTATGAGCTACGGCGTAGCAGAGCCTTTGGGCCGGCGCGACAAAGCGTTGCTCGCTCGCGTGTTTGAGCACGTCATGACTATCGACGGAAAACGTTGCTGCTGTCAGCAGTGCATAGAGACAACGCTCTCTTCACTCAGAACTGCCGTTCTCGAAAAGGATCCTAAGAGGCTGTTGTTGCCCGAGCTAAAAGGGCTCGAGATGGTAACTGTTGAATAGGGAGGAGCCATGAGGGTTATGAGGTTATTGGTTCTGTTCGATCTTCCAACGGGAAGCAAAGCCGAGCGTCGGCAGTATAGCGACTTTCGAAAGTTTCTGATTAACGACGGATACCATATGGAGCAGTTTTCGGTGTATTCGCGCCTGTTGGTGACTCGCGAATCCGCAGCGGCGCATATCGCTCGCCTTAAGCTGAATCTTCCAAGCGCTGGAGAGGTCACCGTTATCGAAATGACCGAAAAGCAATACGAAGACCGAATGGTCCTTCTGAGCGAGCACAAGGAGCAGCCCGTTGAGCAGGGCGCGCAGTTAACGCTTGTGTTTTGACGTTGCCGCCTCGCACGCGCTTGACCTCCCCGGTCTTGGACGGCTTGCGATGTTGGGCAGCGTGTTTGGCATGGTAGGTGGAGCTTTTGCCTGGTGTCTTGCCCACGCCAAGACCCTTGCGGCGCGACTGCTCCCCAACCCCTATGTGCACATCGCCGTTATGGGGCTTATGCTGTCAGCGATTCTGCTCGCACCCATCCTTATTGGCTGCGAAGTCTTCGGCTTTGGCAACTTGCCGATGTTCTTTATTGCCTGCGTCGTGGCTTATCTGTTCAACATGGACAAATCTATCTACGCCCTGCAGGAGCGGGCGTAGATAGATGTCCAAGCAAGTGGTCTCAACCGGAAACAGCGTCCCACTCTGAGGCTGTATTCCGGGACACGGCTTCCGCTTGGAACGCCATTCGGAAAGCACATCCCGTTCTTTCACGGCGTCTTGGCTATGCAAAGTGCCCTGGCGTTACTCCTCGTACGCACCCTCGAGCCGCAGCAGCCACTCCTTGCGGTCAAGGCCGCCGGCATATCCGTTGAGCGATCCGTCGGCCGCCACCACGCGATGGCACGGCACGATAATCGAAATGGGATTACGTGCGACCGCAGCCCCCACCGCACGAGGAGACACAACGGGTGCCTCGTTTCCCGGTACACGATGTCGAGCGGCAACACGCTGGGCGATCTCGCCATACGTAGTGACCTCGCCACGCGGAATAGAAAGCAGCTCAAACCAAACCTCGCGCTGAAACGCCGTACCAATCATATGCAACGGCGGCGTAAACCGAGGTTCCTGCCCTGCGAAATAAGCATTCAGCCAAGCCCAGGAACGCTCAAGCACCGAAGAGGCCGCACCATTTACCGGACTCACCGGCGACATGCCACCAGTACCGGAAACCGCATCGGCGCCTTCAACGTGCTCCACATCTTCTTTGAGAAGCGTGGAGCCAAAGTGCTCCTGCCCCTCAAACCAAAGTCCCGTCAGACCGCGGCCATCAGCGGCAAGCAAGATTTCGCCCAAAGGCGAAGCAAACGTCGTCGTGACCACCAGCGGCTCCTTTCAAAACTCCGCACCATAATACCGCGAATTGTGCAGACAACCCCGCAGATGCGTCCGGACAGACTCGATTGTCCAAGAGAGGGCGTTTTCCCTCTCAATATCGGCCGATACCGAGTCGCAACGCCCAAAACGATGTCCGGCAAAAACGAAGGTGAATGGTTTTCCGAGAAGTGGACGAGTAAAACTAGGGCCCCGAAGCATCCGCATTTTTTAATTGCAAAACAGCAGGATTCATGCGATAAAACCGCAGGAAATGGCGGCCAAAATATGCCGATGCTTCAAGGGTCCAAAATAGGTCGTTCACTTCCCGGAAAACCATTCACCTTCGATTCGCATCAACCCCTAAGCCCTCACAAGCAACAAACACAGGCGCGCCAAAGTTACCGCCTCAACCCCAAAGTTCCCGCAGGCAGCAGGCGCAACAGCGCCGCAGCTGCCGGCGGCGCTCCACAGTCCCAAAAGGCGGCAGGCGCGAAGCGCCGGGGTCGCCGCCGGGACTAGGGCCCGCAACAGCCACGTGCCCCCACATCAGCCCAGCGGCCCCAACCGACAACGACCCCATCGCAGATCGCTTGCAGCAGCGTCGCCGCAGGCGGGGGCTGGGCTTAGTTTTCAGAACACTCCGCAGACCAGTGTGGCGCCTTGTCCGCGGCTCCGAAGGAGCAGGACAAGGCGCCACACATGGTCGAGGACGTTCTGAAAACTAAGCCCGGCCCCCGCCGGACAGGTCA
>JAXIZX010000320.1:0-4234 GCA_036303765.1 Collinsella sp.
CGCCTGGCGCACCCTCGACGGCATGCTCGAGGGGCAAACAAACCAGTAGCTTATGCCCCGAATCCAAGGGTTTTGATTGCCGAGCCGCCCGATACGGGCGGCTCTGTTTTTACCTAATGAGCGCGGTGGCACAAAGTCCGCGCGTCCGGCGCCCCGTCTGACATTTGCCACACAGCCAGACGCGAACACGGGCGTTTTCCACAGCACCAAAGGCCTGCGGCAGGGCCCCGGGCCCGCCAAGCAATGCGCCAAGCCCCGTTCTGCGAAGCTCCGACTCGCTTCGCGCCTGCCGCAGACGGGTCCCATAGGGAGCGGCGTGCATTTTTGCGAGTATTCAGCACGCCAAGCTGTGTGTATACGCATCGAAAGCGTTAATCAACGTCTTTAGGCGCATATATATTGTGTTTTAGAACAAGCATCGCGGTCTGACGGGACGCAGGCACGTGCTTCGGGGGCGCAACGGCGGGAATCAATAGCTTCGGGACCCGTATGTTGCAAGATTGCGGCGGTGCCGACAGCAACACGATGCTGAAAACTCCGTTTTTTGTACGGCGCAGACGGGGGTAGGCACGGGCAAACCCGGACCGAGCCGTTATTTTATGCAAGATGACGATTGTTCTATGCATATTAAGAAGTGCAGTTACCGTACCAAGCTTTTGAACGCTGGTTGCGGCGTATGGACGACCCCAGCTGCGATGAACAGGCGACCTTACATCACGTTTCCGCCAGCCCGCATCGCCGTTCGCGCGCGGGCGCGCACGATACGAGAGACGGTTCTTTTGCCAATCCCGGTATACCGCTCAATCTGGCGCACCGTAAAGCCGGCATTGCTCAATCCAACAATAACGGTATCGCGCTGCGCCGGCGGTGCAGTTTTAACCACATTGAGCGGAACCCCGAGGCTCTTCGCCATCTTGTCGGCAAAGGCGTGGCGTTCCCACTCTGTCTCTTTCATATCGCACAGAGCTGGCTCACTGCCGTCGGGCGTCGAAAGCGAATAGGCAATAAAGCCCTCGGCAGAGCCAAAAAGCTCAAGCACGCAAGAAGGATCAGAAAATCCCCTCACGACATCGGCCGCGTCACCGTCGTAAGCGCACAAATGCTCCGCAAAGCTACTCCAGGGATAACGCTCGATTAGGCTAACGCCCGCCTCCTGCGGATCGGCGTGTACGGAGCGAATAGCCTCCATCACCTGCCAGTCGGTATCGAGCGAGCGCCGGTCAAAACGGTTCTGGAACAGATGCCCTGTGCGCCCCGTGCGTTTATTGAACCGCCGCGCGTACGTCAAAAGCAGCCGGTGCATCGCCGCGCTCATCCTGTCCTCGTAATCTGTAAGCACCAAATGCACGTGATTGCCCATAAGGCACCAGGCGATAACCGTCACACCCTCCTCGCAGCAGCACTCGCGCATCAGCTCCAAAAACTCCCACCGGTCTTCATCGCCCTCAAAGATGAGCTGCTTGCCCGTACCGCGGGCACAGACATGGTAAAAGCCGGTAACCGTTCTCCAAACGCGCTGCATGGCGCTCCCTTCGCCGGGATCTGCTTGCCATCCAATACAGCACGATTGAAGCGTGCCATCAAAACATTCACGCAAAACAATTCGCTCGCGCGGCCAAAGGCAGTAAACAGGCGGCGAACGGCACCGTTGCAACAGGTCAACCCCTGCAACGCTTACAAAAGCTGACCAAAAGCTTGCCCAAGACGGACCCCCTCTATGGAAGTGCACGACCACAGAATATAGAGTTAAACCGTTTCAATTGAAAGTTCCGCGCATCTCGCTACGAAAACTGAGCCGTTCGCCGAATATTCCGTGCATTTCGCGGTATTATAGGGGCTGCATGTCATGTCCCTTTCGAAGGGTCGCCCGGCAATCGCCAGCCACGGCCCCCAGACGGGACGCCAACACGATAGAGAGGAGAGGCATGCAGTACTCACAGGAAGTGGAGAACATGTGCCCCGTTGCCAAGGGTGCATACCACGGCCCCGCACCCATCCCCGAGGAGGGCAAGTGGGTCCAGGCTAAGGAGATTTCCGACATCTCCGGTCTTACGCACGGTGTGGGTTGGTGCGCACCTCAGCAGGGCGCCTGCAAGCTCACGCTGAACGTCAAGGACGGCATCATCGAGGAGGCCCTCGTTGAGACCATCGGCTGCTCGGGCATGACCCACTCTGCCGCCATGGCTTCCGAGATCCTTCCCGGTAAGACCATCCTCGAGGCCCTCAACACCGACCTCGTCTGCGACGCCATCAACGTTGCTATGCGCGAGATCTTCCTGCAGATCGTTTACGGCCGCAGCCAGACCGCGTTCTCCGAGGGCGGCCTGCCCGTGGGCGCCTCCCTCGACGACCTCGGCAAGGGCCTTCGCTCTCAGGTCGGCACCATGTTCGGCACCAAGGCCAAGGGCGCTCGTTACCTCGAGCTCGCTCAGGGCTACGTCACCCGCATGGCTCTCAACGACAAGAACGAGATCATCGCATTCGAGTTCCTGAACCTCGGCAAGTTCACCGACGCCGTCAAGGCCGGCAAGACCCCCGAGGAGGCCATCGCTGGCGCTATGGGCCACTATGGTCAGTGGGAGAACGCTGCCAAGTACATCGACCCGCGCACCGACGAGGAGACTCACTCCGTCGCCAGCGTGTTCCCGGTTCACGAGTAGAAAGGGAGGGAAATAACTATGACTGTTACGTTCGAAGGTTACGAGCGCCGCGCTGACAAGATCAACAAGTGCCTCGCCGACAACGGCATCGCCTCCCTCGAGGAAGCTCTGCAGATCTGCACCGACAAGGGCTTCAACCCGCGTGAGATCGTCAACAACACCCAGTCCATCGCCTTCCAGAACGCCGAGTGGGCCTACACCCTCGGTTGCGCTCTCGCTGTCAAGCGTGGCGCCAAGTCCGCTTCTGAGGCTGCCGCCATCATCGGCGAGGGCATCCAGGCCTTCACCGTTCCCGGCTCCGTCGCCGAGGACCGCAAGGTCGGTCTGGGCCACGGCAACCTGGGCGCTATGCTGCTCTCCGACGACACCGAGTGCTTCGCCTTCCTGGCCGGTCACGAGTCCTTCGCTGCCGCTGAGGGTGCTATCGGCCTGGCTCTGAACGCCAACAAGGCTCGCAAGAAGCCGCTGCGCGTCATCCTCAACGGTCTGGGCAAGGACGCTGCTCAGATCATCGCCCGCATCAACGGCTTCACCTACGTGAAGACCCAGTTCGACTACTTCACGGGCGAGCTCAAGGTCGTCGAGACCATCCCCTACTCCGATGGTCCCCGCGCTGCCGTTAACTGCTACGGCTCCGACGACGTCCGCGAGGGCGTTGCCATCATGTGGCACGAGAACGTCGACATCTCGATCACCGGTAACTCCACCAACCCCACGCGCTTCCAGCACCCCGTCGCTGGCACCTACAAGAAGGAGCGCCTCGAGGCTGGCAAGAAGTACTTCTCCGTCGCTTCTGGTGGCGGCACTGGCCGTACCCTGCACCCGGACAACATGGGCGCCGGCCCTGCCTCTTACGGCATGACCGACACCATGGGCCGTATGCACTCCGACGCCCAGTTCGCCGGTTCCTCCTCCGTGCCTGCGCACGTCGACATGATGGGTCTCATCGGCATGGGTAACAACCCCATGGTCGGTGCCACCGTCGCCTGCGCTGTCGCCGTCGAGGAGGCCCTCAAGGCCTAATCGCGCTTGCGCGATGCTCATATAGTTGAGCTTTGGAGCCGCTATCCACCCGGGTAGCGGCTCTTTTTGTTTGCGCTGGCGCAGGGTAGCTAATGCCGGTATATCAGCTGGGGCGAAATACGAGATGTGAAGAGATGGAGCGTCAGAGCGTCCATGACGCCCACCTGCCATATTTACCCTTTACCGATTTGCCGGGTCTTTGCGGCCCCATTGCCGATCACCCGTGCGACAATGCGCCGGACGAGAAAGGAATCCGATGGAATCGACTGATGTACTGGTAATTGGATCTGGCATTGCGGGCCTTTGTGCCGCCATCGAAGCGGCACGCACGGGCGCAACCGTCGCTGTGGCAAGCGCCGGCAAGACTATGAGTGGATCGAGCTTCTTCCCCGGAACCTGGGGCCTAGGGCTTATCGGACCCGTTAACCAAGACGACGAACAACACCTCATAGACAGCATCGAGACCGTCGGTGGCGGCGTCGCCGACCCCGAGCTTGTCCAGACGTTTGTCCAAGGCATTCCCCAGGCAATTGAATGGCTCGAGCAAGACC
>JAXIZX010000321.1:0-6102 GCA_036303765.1 Collinsella sp.
CAGGCAAGCGTCGACTAAGCCATGCAGCGTGCGCGGGCTCTCCCGACGGGAAACGAAAAAGCCCGGTTTCAAACCGGGCTCGAACGAACATGCCTATTGACAATGGCTTTCTCATATTAAGAAAGGCCACCGTCGCTAAGACGATGACCCAACTTCATTAAGCAACGGCTCTGCCCAGCTCTCTACAACTTGGGCTGCCGTCGGCACCATTTTACCCTCCTGACGAGGAATTCGTCCATATTTCAAAAACCAAATTGCGTTTGCTATCGAAGCCTTGATTATCAACTTCATCCGAACACCTCCCACATTCATCCGCACATGTGCGGATGAATGTGGGAACCCGATACCCTGAGGGCCGGACCGGCCGGCACCGGGAGATCGGAGGACGGCCGGTCCGGAAAGAGGAAGAAGGGTTCCGCGGAGGCGGCCCCGAGGGCCTACGGCAGGCTCACCAGGCACGAGCGGGACACGGTCCAGAGGATGCTGGAGCGCAGGGCCTCGTGCAGGGAGATCGCCAGGGAGCTGTGCAGGTCGCCCTCGGCGGTGAGCGCCGAGGTGGCGTCGCACAGGTTCGTGACGGCGCCGAAGCCCAGGCGCGGCGAGCGCGTCGACGGCTCGGCCGACCTGTCGGCGGCCTGCCCGCGCCTGGCGGCGTGGCCGCGCTGCTGCAACGGGTGCGGCCGGTACCGTGCGATCGGCTGCAAGCGCCGCCCGCACGTATTCTGTGTTTCGTCAAGAGGATTTGAGCAAAAAGAGCATCGGAAATTGAGCAGTCGCAGCATCGGAAGCGCGCACGCTTTTTGAGCGGCTAGCCCTCCTGCATGAGGGCATGGCGGACGCGGTAGGACTCGCCGCGGAACTGGACGAGCCTCCCGTGGTGGACGATGCGGTCGATCAGGGCGGCGGCCATCTGGTCGTCCCCGAACACCGCCCACACCTGCTGAACTCCAGGTTCGTGGTGAATACCACCGACTGCCTCTCGTATGCGTCGGCGAGGACCTGGAAGAGCAGCCTCGCCCCGTCCGCGTCGAGCGGGAGAAACCCGAGCTCGTCGATGACGAGCAGGCGGGCCTTGCCGATGATTGCGGCCTCCCGGTCGAGCCTCCCGTCGTCGCGGGCGCGCCTCAGGCGCATCACGAGCGAGGACGCCGTGAAGAAGCGCGCCTCGAGCCTCCTCTCGCACGCCAGCGCGCAGAGGGCCGACGCCATGTGCGTCTTGCCGGTGCCGACGTCGCCCATGAGCACGAGGTCCTCCCTGCGCTCGACGAAGTCGAGCGCGAGCAGCGACTCGCGCCCCATGCCCTCCGGCCACGACACGGCCGACCAGTCGTAGCCGTCGAAGGTCTTGGGCGCCGGCAGCGCGCAGCGCCTGAGCAGCGTCGCGCGCTTCGAGGCCTCGCGGCTGGACCTCTCCGCCTCGAGGTAGCCCGCCAGGTACTCCACCTGCTTCGGGGTGCCGAGCCTCGACCACTCCTCCAGGACGGCGGTGGTGAGCGAGCACGACCGCCCGGCCTCCACGACCCTGCGGGCCAGCTCCTCGCTAGCTGCCATCGGCGACCGCCCCCTTCAGGAACCCGTCGTAGACCGACAGGTCGGCCCCGCCGGCCCCGCCGAGAGGGCGCGCGCAGAGAGGGGCGATGCCCCGCTGGCCTAGCCTAAGGGCGAAAATGGAATAGACGGACCGACCGTCCGGCTGAGTCTGGGAAGAGGTGCCGGGCGGCGGGCGGAGCATGGCCACCGGACCCATCGAAACACATCTCCACCGTTCCTTCAACTGGGAAAACGACGCCCCGTGGCCTGAATGGGGCCTCGGGGGCGTTCGGCTAACTGCGGAAACGGCCTATCCGCTCAATGTGTTCGGCTGAGATCGGAAATCAACCATATTATGGGCACAGTCGGCAATTGGGTTGGATAGCCTCGCACCAGAGGAATCAACATGAGTACAAGTAGCTACAAACCGCAAAAAGGCCGTGGCCTCCCGTGGCCTTTAGACACGGACGCTCCATCGGTTGCCGATCAGGCCGAGACGCCTAGCGAGATGGAGGCGGCGCTTGACGTTCGACAGGATGAGATTGCAAAGAGCGAGATCCTGAGTGGAATCAACAGGCCATCCTACGACTCATTATTTGCGGTCGCGAAGAATCGCGTCCAGCTTGCGATTCTGATCATGATTTGCTCCTTCCAGACGTCCAAAGGGCCTAATAGGAAGGATGCCAACGGAAAAGAACTTACAAAAGGTCTTTTCATGCGTCAGGACAAGCTCGAAAAAAATCTGTTCGACTCAACCGACTGTATCGAAAGCTCTGGGCGAGCTGGCTCATCGAGGCATCATCATGAAGACCGATGGGGTGTGGGTCATCGTTTGGGCTCAGCTCGATATTCAAGCGCGTGAGGCCGGATGAGATCCGCACGCGGACGCGGGCGGCGAGGTCGGACGTGAAAGCCGGACCGCAGAGGTATCGAGCGCACGCGGCCAGGGCCTCGAGGGCGCCTGGCGGGTAGGGAGATCCGAGCATGAGGCAGGACAACGCGCAGGCCCGCGAAAGGTTCACGAGCTCCCCCGCGACGCGGCTGGACCCTCGGCTGCCCCTCGTAAAGGATGCAGAAGACACGGTCGAGGTCCGACGGTTCGACCAGGCTGTACCGGCAGTCCGCGTACAGTGCGCAGCCCCTCCCGCGCGGGTCGCCGTCCGAGTCCTCATCCGGCTCATGATGGCGCACCTCGACCCAAAGGCCCTCCAACACGTCGTCGAACCCGAAATCGAGCTCCGCCTGGACGCTCTCGCCGAGCGCATCGCCCAGGACGAGCTCCGGCACCTTCGTCACACGGCCGTCCAGCCACTCAATCTCTGTCATCGCGCGCATGGTGCAAGCCCCTTCCGACACGGGATTGTCAGCTCAACCCGACCCTTACCCATACGGACGAACATAACTCGCCAGGGGGAAGCCCCTGAAGGCCGTGCGCCACAACATGAGGCCGAATCCGCCCCCGGCTGGACAGGCCAACAACGAAGGAGCACACGGAACCGGCGCGGCGTTACAACCGTCCCGGCAAGCGTGTCACTTGGCCAAGTCATGATGCCGACAAACCCGGAAATGCTCCAACGGAGCGCCGAACGAGCGTAACAATATAAAGCCGTGCAACACGTGTTGGACGACCGGAACATCCCAAACAAAGGCCTGTAGGTCCCACCTTCAAGCCCAATAGCAAAATGTGCATCAGCGGATTTGCAGCGATACAAGTCTCAACCGTCACCATCACACCGCAGCGCGCCTAGTCCCACTCATCCTACTGCAAATGTCCCAGAACGAGAAAACGACCAGTTTAACATGCCAACCTTTATATCCGCACGCGCGTAATTCAACTCATAAGGACCGGCTATCCCTTACCTGTGACACAATCTCAAACGCACAGAACAGAATCATCAGTCCAATCATCGTATAAGAGGCAGCCGAACCTTCAAGCACTATTCCACAAAGAACAATCTCCGCGCAGCCAATAAGAACTGTTATCAGGCGCTCTGCCTTTTTGCTCTCGCCGCTCGCATAAAAAGGCGGCAAAGTGCACAAGATCACATATAGCCCGGGAAGGGAATACAGGATCGATAGTCCAAGTCCCCCATCAACCGCAGTGCTTTGCGTAAGAATCAACTGAACCCAAACGGCAATTATCACTGAGCAGGTTGTCGATAAAAGAAGACTAGAAATATAGCACGCAACAAAGTCCCGTCGCATTCGAGCAGAGAAATCCGCGAACTCTCTTCGCCGCGTGGAAACAATAAGGTACACAGAAATTGCAATAGAACCAATCAGAGAAAACAGCGGAACAACCAGCAATTCAAGCTTATTACCCCATCGATCAACCACACCCCCACTCCAATGAGCGGGAATTGTATCAGGGAGGACTGACCAAGCCGCCCATAGAATCAGAAATGGAAGAATAGAGAGGATGAAAGATGATAACACTGCAGTAGTTTTTTTGAGGCTCTCATCGATTCCGCATCTCCTTGCGCGCCCACATTCCACTCCGCCTTAAATCAAGTATACGTTTTGGAACGGGATGTCACTCCGAACGCCTTACCCTCTTAGTGTGAATGCCGCTGCGGCATTGTTGACTCATCCTTAGTAATCGCGTCTATCCTCTGCAGCATCAGCCAAAGCAATCCGAGAGGAGCCGCACATGCATGCAGCGGAAATTCCTTTCGGGGGGGGGTATCTCCCAGATTTACCCGCCGCCCGAAGGGGCAGTCGACAGTCGAGTACGTACTGATCATCGCGATCATCGTCCTGGTGGTGCTGATCGCGGGACCGTGGGTCTCGTCGGCGATCACAAACCAGTTCAACACGGTGGCGGGGACGCTCGGCAACGGAATCTCAAAGGGGAGCTGGGAGTCGGGCGGCACGGGCGGCGGCAACGGGTCGTTGACCGACGCCGACATCGTGGACCCCGTTCACGGGATAGCGTTCGCCGTGTACTCGGAGGACGACCACAGCCTCATGTTCTACAAGCGCCGCGGGGTCCCCAGAGTCGGTGACATGCTCAACAGCCGCCGCGTGACGGCGGTGTATACGGGGTTCGAAAATGGATACGCCACCGCGACCGTGGGAAACGACGGCAAGACGACTGCCCCCTGGTGGCCTAACAGAAATAATATCGTGGCCGTAAAGGCCATTGACGATGGCATGGAAATCCACTCGTTGGCATTTTGCTTTCAGTACATGGAGAACTGCAAGAGCTTTGATCTGGCAAAGTTCGACATGTCGAACTGCACAAATCTGCAGCACGCATTCGCGTATTGCGGCAATGCGACTTCCTTCAGTATTTCAAGCTGGGATACGTCCTCGGTCGTCGAATTCGACTCGGCGCTCAAAAACCTTTACAAGGTCGAGGAGATTGACATCTCCGGATGGTCGACGCGGAAAGCCGGCGATTTACGTCTCCTTTTTTCCACCGACAGTTCGCTGAAAAGCGTGAAATTTGGACCAGGGTGGAAGACCTCAGATGTTATGGATATGCTCGGCATGTTTAGCTATTGCAAAAATCTAAACCTCGACTGTTCCGATTGGAATGTCCCAACCTATGCCAATCATAGTGACTTCAATCACTGCGCCCCCGGCGTTATCCTCCCGAAGGCGTGGCAGTAGGTCTGAAGAAACAAAACGGCAAGCAGTTTATGTGGCGCGGGCACCCGTGCCGCCGTTGCCTCAGCGGCACGTTACGGGCTAGTCGGTTCGCTTTAACGTACGCTCTGCATGCAATATCAATCCCCATGCGAAGGGAGTGTCGCATATGCATGCAGCGACAATTAACCTTCGGGGGGTGGGTATCTCCTAGGAATACCCGCCTCCGAGGCCAAGGAGCCATCGAGTACGTTCTGGTCATCGCGATTATCGTCCTGGTTGTGATGATAGCCGGCCCTTGGGTCTCGTCGGCAATCAGGAACCAGTTCAACACGGTGGCGGGAGTATTGGTAAACGGGACAGCAGGTGGGACTTGGGAACCGAGCGGTTCCGGCAGCGGTAACGGCGCGGGTTCCGCGACCGTCCAGGCGGCGCTCGCCAAGGACGCGAAGGACACGCGAAGGACTGGACCCTCGGTGAGCAGAAGGCAGTTGCCGAGGACATCGCCGCCAAGGGCGAGGCGTCGCCCGCCTACGCCAAGGCGAAGGCCGCGATGGATGCCGGCACCGAGTTCTCGATGAAGCTCACCGATGGCAAGACGCTGACTTACCGCATTATCGGCATCAATCATGATGACCCTGCAGGCGGATCCGGCAAGGCGGGCCTCACGTTCCTCACCACCACGACGGGCATTTGGTCCCCCATGAACGCGATTGACACCAACGCCGGCGGTTGGGAGAAGTCTGAACTCCGTCAGAAAATGAACTCCGGCAAGATCTGGAATCTGATGCCCTCCGATTTCCAGTCCAAGGTGAAGGCCGTCAAAAAGCTATCGAACAATGTCGGGGGCGGTGATGAGAACAAGAACGCCGCCGTGACGGCTACCTCGGACAAGCTGTTCCTGCTCAGCTACTCTGAGATCGCCCCCCACCTCCTATTGGGCATCCTATCCCTGGACTTCCTCCGAGGGAACCCAGTACG
>JAXIZX010000322.1:0-1926 GCA_036303765.1 Collinsella sp.
ATAGCGTATTGTACAAATCAGCAAAAGGGGCAAAGTCCCCGAGCCAATCTCCGAAGGCGGCGGCAAAGGGTGCCGCCACGGTGTGAAAGGGTGGATTGTAATGAAGAACGAAATGAGCAGAAGGCAGTTCCTGGGCTTTGCTGGTTCCGCGGCTGCGGTGCTTGGTCTGGGTCTCGTGGGCTGCGGTGGTTCTGCCGGCTCCGGCTCCTCTGCTTCTGGTGACGCTGCCGAGGTCTACTTCCTCCAATTCAAGCCCGAGGTCGACAAGGAGTGGAAGGAGATCGCCAAGGCCTATAAGAAGGAGAAGGGCGTCGAGGTCAAGATCGTGACCGCTGCCTCCAACACCTACGAGGAGAAGCTCAAGTCCGAGATGTCCAAGAGCTCCGCTCCGACCCTGTTCCAGGTCAACGGCCCCACCGGCCTTAAGAACTGGAAGGATTACTGCGCCGACCTGTCCGATACCAAGCTCCGCGGTGAGCTCATTGACGACTCCCTGGCTCTGCAGTCCGATGGCAAGGATCTGGGTATCGACTGGGTCCAGGAGAGCTACGGCATCATCTACAACAAGCAGCTGCTCGAGAAGGCTGGCTACAAGGCCGAGGACATCAACTCCTTCGACAAGCTGAAGGCTTGTGCCGACGACATCCAGGCCCGCAAGGACGAGCTCGGCATTGAGGGCGCCTTCACTTCTGCTGGCATGGATGACTCCTCCAGCTGGCGCTACACCACCCACCTCGCCAACCTCCCGCTCTACTACGAGTTCGAGAAGGAGCACAACCAGGAGGACGACGAGATCAAGGGCGAGTATCTCGACAACTTCAAGCAGATTTTCGACCTGTATATCACCGACTCCACCTGCGATCCTTCGCAGCTTGCTTCCAAGACTGGCGACGACGCCACCAACGAGTTCGCAACCGGCAAGGCCGTCTTCTATCAGAACGGCTCCTGGGCTTACGCTGACCTCACCAAGGCCGGCATGACCGACGATCAGATTGGCATGATGCCCATCTACATCGGTGTCGACGGCGAGGAGAACCAGGGCCTGTGCTCCGGCGGCGAGAACTACTGGTGCGTCAGCTCCCAGGCTTCCGAGGATGCCCAGAAGGCCACCGAGGACTTCATGTATTGGTGCGTCACTTCTGACACCGCCACCAGCATCATCGCTGACAAGATGGGTCTGACCGCCCCGTTCAAGAGCGCCAAGGAAACCACCAACGTCTTCTCGCAGCAGGCCGTTGCCATGGCCAAGGACGGCAAGAAGACCGTCGCTTGGGACTTCGTCTACATCCCCTCTGAGGAGTGGAAGAAGAACCTCAAGCAGGCTCTGATTGCCTATGCTGCCGACAACAGCAAGTGGGACGGCGTCAAGAACGCCTTCGTCGATGGCTGGAAGACCGAGAAGGCTGCTTCCGAGTAAGTAGTTGCTGCCCAAGCTATCTGATTAGCGACAGGGGGCGGGCAGACGTTGGTTTGCCCGCCCCCTGCATATTGAAAGGACCCTTCTATGGGCAAAGCACTCAAGCGCTGGTGGCCGCTCTTTATGCTGCCCACGTGCCTGGCGTTTATGATCGGGTTCGTGATTCCCTTTATCCAGGGCTTCTATCTCTCGTTCTGCCAGTTTATTACCATCAACAATACGCACTTTGTCGGTATCGAGAACTACGTGCGCGCACTGTCCGATCCGCAGTTTGCCACGTCGTTCTTCTTTACGGTGGCGTTTGCCTTCCTGTCGACGGTGCTCATCAACGTGATTGCCCTCGCCATCGCGCAGGCGCTCACCCGCAAAGCGCTCAAGGGAACCAACATCTTCCGTACGATCTTCTTTATGCCTAACCTGATCGGCGGCATCGTGCTGGGCTACATTTGGCAGATTCTGATCAACTGCCTGCTCTCCAACGTGGGCGCCCAGCTCATCGCCCTTAACTC
>JAXIZX010000323.1:0-1994 GCA_036303765.1 Collinsella sp.
GCACGTGCACGTGGTCGGGCATCAGGTGCCCCTCGATTATCTCGATCCCCTTGTACTCGCACAGCTTCCTGAGGATCTCCCCTATGTCGCTCCTGATTTGGTTGTAGATCACTTTGCGCCTATACTTCGGCGTGAACACGATGTGGTACTTGCACATCCACTTCGTGTGGGAAAGGCTGTAGGCCTTCTGGGCCATGGCGACCACCCCTTCGAC
Source organism: Collinsella sp. (assembly GCA_036303765.1). Classification (GTDB taxonomy): domain Bacteria; phylum Actinomycetota; class Coriobacteriia; order Coriobacteriales; family Coriobacteriaceae; genus Collinsella. The sequence continues at coordinate 215 of JAXIZX010000323.1, forward strand.
TCGAATTCTTGACGGCCTGAACAATCGTCAATATCGGTCGGAGGGGTGGCTTTGTAAAGCCGTTTGTCTCCACCCGCATAGCGGGTGGGTTGAAGCTGGCCGCTGCGCGCCCAGCAGACTAAAGTCTTGAACGCAAAGGGGACGCCGCGGAACCAATCCGCAGCGCCCCCTTTCCACCTAGTTGTTTAAGAACGTCCCCAATGACTACCTTACAGAGCTTCCAGCGCGGCGGCGATGCGCTTCATGGCGGCATCGGCAGATGCTTGGTCGGGCGCCTCGGCCAGCACGCGGATAACCGACTCGGTTCCGCTCTTGCGCACGAGCACGCGGCCCTCGCCTGCCAGCGCAGCCTCGGCCTCGGCGATGGCGTTCTGCACGCCCATGTTCTCGAGCGCGGCGTCCTTGTCCGCCACGTGCACGGCCACCTGCGCCTGTGGCAGCAGCTTGCACGGAGCCGTGAGCTGCGAGAGCGTCTCGCGCTCGGCACGAATCACTTCCATCACGCGCAGCGAGGTCATAATGCCGTCGCCCGTGCGCTCGATATCGCCAAAGATCGTATGGCCCGTCTGCTCGCCGCCCAGGCTGTAGCCGCCCTCGCGCATCTTGGCATACACGTGACGGTCGCCCACGCCGCTGGTCACGGCGCTCAGTCCGGCAAGCTCCAACGACTTGATCAGGCCAAAGTTGCTGGCGATCGTCGGTACCACGGTACCGCCCGAGAGACGCCCGTGCTTGTTCAGGTACACGCCGCACACGTACAAGATCTGGTCGCCGTCGACCACGCGGCCGCGCTCGTCCACGGCCAGGCAGCGGTCGGCATCGCCGTCGTAGGCAAAGCCCACATCCAGGCCCTGCTCCACCACGTGGCGCTGCAGGCGCTCAATATGCGTAGAGCCGCAGTCGACATTGATGTTAAAGCCGTCGGGCGCGGCATTGATCACGCGCACGTCGGCGCCCAGTGCGTCGAACACCGGCTTGGCCACCGAGGATGCCGAGCCGTTGGCGCAGTCGATGCCGATCTTGACGCCCTGCAGCGAAAAGTTCGCACTTGCAATGAGCGAAGCAATGTAGCGGTTGCGGCCCTGCATGTAGTCCACCGTGGCACCGATGTGGTTGCCCATGGCCAGCGGAACTTCGCTCTTGCCATCGATGTAGTCCTCGATGAGCTCCAGTACGTCCTCGTCCATCTTAAAACCGTCGCTATTGACGAGCTTAATGCCGTTATCGCAAAACGGGTTGTGGCTCGCACTGATCATGATGCCGCAATCGAAGCAGCCCTCCACGGTCTGATGCGCCACGCCCGGCGTCGGGATCACGTGCAGTATATAGGCGTCCGCACCGCTCGCGACCAGGCCGCTCACCAGCGCCGCCTCGAACATATAGCTCGAGCGACGTGTGTCCTTGCCCACGATGACGCGCGCCTTGCGCTCGCGGTTGGCGCCGTAATACCAGCCCACAAAACGGCCAATCTTATAAGCGTGCTCTACCGTCAGCCCAACGTTGGCCTCACCGCGAAAGCCGTCGGTGCCAAAGTACTTCATGCGCTCTCCTTACAAAATAGGGGCGAACAGATTGCCTGTCCGCCCCAAAATGGTACTCGATTATCTGCGCTACCAGAAAAACCCTACGCCGACGCGCTGTCGCGAGCCGCCTGGCATGTAGGAGTCTGACGCAGCGTAAGCGGCTTGTCCCCCGCCTCGGCCGACGTGGTCAGCGTATACGTGATCGTCGTCGTCTCGCCAGCATGCAGGTCAACGGTACCCGAATAGAAGGGGATTCC
>JAXIZX010000324.1:0-6616 GCA_036303765.1 Collinsella sp.
TCCTCGGCGTCCATGTTGAAATGGATGGCGCGGGCAAAGGCGCTCGCATCCACACGCATGGCGCTCGCCAGGTTGGCAAAACTCGAAGACATCTGCGTCGCCATCTGACCCATGAGCCCTGCCGCGCCTGCTTTAAGCTGGGACGATACCGCTGTCGCAATCTGCTCGCTGATTGCCTTCATCACCTGATCCATAGCCTGTTGCAGATACGGAGCCAACTGCTTTTGCACATAGTCGGTCATCGCCTGCTGCAGGCGCTCGGCCAGAGCATCGCCGCCGAGCGCTTTGAGCTGGGCCAGGATTTGCTGGGCTGCCGTATCATTCTCAAGATACGTCGAGAATGCGGCAGCGAGCCTTGACGCGTCTTTAAGATCTTCGGGTGTCAGCGCCTTAAACTGATCAGACTGCAAAAAGCCCTCAAACAGCTGGTTGGCAAGCGTTCCCACCTGCTGCATTTGCTCGGGCGTGAGTTCCAGACCGTCAAAGATGCCCGAGAAATCTGGGGCCGGCGCTTTGGCCATGATGTCGCTGAAGTCGATGTCCCTCCCAACGTCCGAAAGGTCAATGTCCAGCCCGGACAAATCGATACCAGAAAGGTCCATACCGCTGGCTGCACCCGAGAGTGCAGATGTATCGAACGAAAACGCACTCTTCAGCGCCGCCTCGTCCACACTAAACATGCTGCCCAGATCAACGCCTTGCTTGGCCTCGCCTTGCAGTTCGTCGAAGGTTTTGCCCGTAAAGACATCCGTCTCGGGGTGGGCAAGCTGCTCCTGCACAATCTGCGAATTTGCGGCGCGCTCCATAAGCTGGCGAGTCAGCGCATGCGTGTAGGCAATGCCCGGGGACAACGCGCTCGCGTTGGCGGTCTCGTTGGGTCGCACCACGCCCACAATGTGCACGTCGATACCGTCGGCAACCTTGGCGGCCATAAAGTCGGTGTCGCCAGACATATCGGTCCATATGCCGGTCTCTTCGTTTTTGCGATACGCATCGGCCGGCGACAGCACCTTAAACGTCGTGGACAGCGCATCGTCGTAGGTAAATTCGGTGCCGGTCTCGGGCGTTTCGACCCCACCGTCAGCCGTCATAGCGCTGTTTACCAGATCGTTGAGCTCATTGATATCCAGCGCGCCGATGCTGTAGAGCGTGTAGTCGCCCACCGTGCCACGGCTCGAAAGCACCATCACGGCTTCGTTAGCAGACGTAGGCCAATGCCCCGCCACGACATCGTACTGGCTGTCGAGCAGGCTCTGGTCGTCGATCATCTCGTTAAAGACCGAGGTTCCCATGGATTCCATGCTCACCGTTGCCGCCGAGCTCGCGCCTCCGCTCATGGCCTCAGTCATGGCGTTGGGCACCAGCCGGACAGGCTTCTCATCGCCCTTGCCGGCACGATAGACAACCGGCGATACACCGTAGCCGTACTGAATGGCGTTGACCTCTTTATCGATGCCGTCGCCACCGGCATCGAGCCATGCCTTAAAGCTCGTCATGTCGTTGGACTTAACGCTCGCAAACATATCCTTTACGGCCGTAACCACGGGAATCTTATCGGTTCCCTTAGCCTTGCCGCCGGCACTGTCGTCGGACGAATCCACGTTTTCAGGCGAGTCATCATCCGCAGCCCCATGCCCGCCCATCATGGACGATAGATCGTAATCCTGCTTGGAAATGGTGAGTGGGTAGCTCGAAAGCGTATCCTCCTCGACCTTTTTGATGTAGCCGTTTACGCCGTTGGACAGCGCCAGAATCGCCGCGATACCGATAATGCCAATCGAGCCCGCAAAGGCCGTCATGACCGTGCGGCCCTTCTTGGTCATGAGGTTTCGGGCAGAAAGCCCCAGCGCCGTCACAAAGCTCATCGAGGTTTTGCGCGTAGGCTTGGCCTCGCGGCGCGTGGCGTCAGCGACATCGAAAGGATCGGAATCGTCGGTGATCTTGCCGTCCGCCAGGTTGACGATGCGCGTGGCGTATTGGTATGCCAGGTCGGGATTGTGCGTGACCATGATGACCAGACGGTCGCGCGCAACTTCTTTGAGCAAATCCATAACCTGCACGGATGTCGTTGAATCCAAAGCGCCAGTCGGCTCGTCGGCAAGGACGATCTCAGGGTCATTGATCAGGGCGCGGGCAATGGCCACGCGCTGCATCTGCCCGCCCGATAGCTGGCTCGGGCGCTTGTTAACGTGCTCGCCCAGGCCAACCGCCTCGAGCGCCTCGCGCGCACGCTGGCGGCGCTCGGCATGCCCCACACCTGTGAGCGTAAGCGCCAGCTCCACGTTTTCCAAGATGGTCTGATGCGGAATGAGGTTATAGCTCTGGAACACAAAGCCGATGCGGTTGTTGCGATAAGCATCCCAATCGCGATCACGGAAGTCCTTGGTCGAAATGCCATCGATGAGCAGGTCGCCAGAATCAAAGTGATCGAGTCCGCCGACAACGTTGAGCATCGTAGTTTTGCCCGACCCCGAAGGTCCCAGAATGGCCACGAACTCGTTATCGCGAAAAGACAGGCTCACGCTGTCGAGCGCCACCTGCGTAAACGACTGCGTAACGTACCTTTTGCAAATACCTTTGAGCTCCAGCATGGACGGCAACCTCTCCTGCGCAGGCACCCTGCCCGCTCTCCTCCGCCGTTCGTATTCGACGCGTTTGTCCTACTCTATCCCCATTTTTTGCCGGAACCAGTGAGGAATGTAACGAACCGCGCCAAAAAACGAACGGGACGGCACCTAAAAGAAGAGGTCCCGAACGGGACCTCTGTATGGTGGAGATTATCTTGAAAGGCAGCGGACTACTCTGCACAGCGGCGCGCGATCCTCGCTACGCCTTACGCGTTTTTTACTGCTCGCTATTCGCAATCGCCTGGTCGATAAGCTTGTTGAGTGCTGCTCGCTGCTCGGCGGAGCTGATGGCTCCCACGATTGGATCCCCTACGATGTTGCCATTCTGATCGATGACATACGTTGTCGGGAACGAGAACAAATTTGACGTAAACTTACCGGCCTCGCTATCCGACTTGAACCAGATGTTCTTATATGTCACGCCCTTCTTGCTCAGCACGTCCTTGGCATCTGCAATCTCGCCCTTGTTGCCATCGAGCGTAAAGGAATTGACGCCCACGACCTGGCCGCCCTTCTCGGCAAGCTCCTGATTCAGTTTCTCAAGATCGCCCAACTCACCCACGCACGGCTTGCAAGTGGTGAACCAGAAGTTCATGACGGTAACCTTGTTCTTAGCGAACAGCTCGTCGCTGCTCACGTCGTTGCCATCCAGGTCTTTGCCCGTAAAGCTGGGGAACTTCGTCGCCTCGCTCGAAGCATTGGCACCAGCCGTCATGCCAGCGGTCGAAGCGTCGACGCTCTCGCCTGAGCTCGGCGTGCTTCCACAGCCGGGGAACTCCTTCTCCAGGCTCTCGAGCTTGTCCTCGATCTCCTTGATCTGCTGCGCACCGGCCTTGAGCGTCTTAAGCTCATCCGCCGTGAACTCATCCTTGGCGCCGTCGATGGTCTTGAGCAAGAAATCGCCGTAATTGCTGCCGTCCTCAATCATTGTCGAGTCTTTATTTGCCGCATTGAATACCTTTTCCCACAGCGCGTTATCACTCGAAAAGATCTCGTTCTCCTTCTGCATGAGCTTCGCATACAGCTCGGCGGCCTCGTCGGCATTGGCCGGCTTCTGCGCAGTGAGTTCTGCGATCTTAGGATCGGAGCTCGCAGATTCGCTCGCATTGCCACCGGGCGCCGAACATGCCACAAGGCACAAGGCCAATACCGGCACCATAAACAGGGCCGCAATCTTAGAAAGCTTCATAGTCATTCCTCCGTTTTGTCGAAGCTTGTTTACTTTTTATCAGCGGTCAAGGGAAGCTTTTCCGCCGACACATCCAGGCCATAGCGATAGCTGATGGCATCGACAGGACAGGCCCCGATGCACTTTCCGCACCGGATACATTCGGCATGATTGGGCGCGCGGACCACATCAACGTCCATCTGACAAACCTTTGAGCACTTGCCGCACGAGACACATTTGCATGCGTCGACCCGAATCCCCAGTAGGGACACCCTATTCATGAGCGCATAGAATGCGCCAAGTGGACAAATCCATTTGCAGAAGGGGCGATAGAACAAAACGCTCAGCACTACCACGGCAATGAGAACGGCAAGTTTCCAGGTAAAGAGCTGCCCCAGCGCAGATCGAATGCCGGCGTTGGCAATGGCCAGCGGAATGGCGCCCTCGAGTACGCCCTGCGGACAGACGTATTTGCAAAAGAACGGATCTCCCATCCCCAGGTCGTTGACCACCAGCACAGGCAGCAATACCACAGCAAACAGCAGCACGAAGTATTTGATATACGTAAGCGCCTTGAGCTTTTTTGTCGAAAGCTTTTTGCCGGGAATCTTATGAAGCAGCTCCTGCAGCCAGCCAAACGGGCACAGAAAGCCGCATACAAAGCGTCCCAGCAGCACGCCGAGCAAAATGAGCGCACCGGTAACATAGTAAGAAAAGTTGAACCTGGATGAACCTACCACCGACTGGAACGACCCGATGGGGCACGCACCCGATGCCGCGGGGCACGAATAGCAATTAAGTCCAGGTACGCAGACTGTTTTTCCCGCGCCCTGATAGATGCCGCCTTTGGCAAAGTTTGGCAGGTGAATGTTGGTGACCAGCGTCGCCGCCGCCTGAATGAATCCGCGAAATCGGGCCAAAACATGCGACGCAGTGTTTTCTCTTTTATCCAATTCCGATACACTCCAAGCACAGCCTAATCGCTTTGGCCAGCACGGCATCCGCCTCGCCACGCATAACACCAAAGCACACCATGGTGATTCCGACGATCAACAAAGCGACCTGTACCACGGGTTTTACCGCTTTGAACAACTCGACCACTCCTTTCGTTACGCGACCATTGGACCATATCGACTATAAAATCCGTGTTAAGCGCGATTTGGAATGTGCAAGGAGACTGTTATGCGTATTTTGATCGTCGAAGACGAGCGAGCACTGTGCGATGCAATCGCGCGCAGTTTGCGAAACTTGGCGTACAGCGTCGACTGCTGTCACGATGGACAGGAGGCGCTCGACCTGCTGGGCGTCGAAGTCTTTGACCTCGTGGTACTCGACCTCAACCTTCCCCGTATCGATGGCTTGACCGTGCTCAGGGAACTTAGGAAAACCGACTGCGAGACCAAGGTGCTGATTCTGTCCGCGCGTGGCGAAGTATCCGATAAGGTCGACGGACTCGATGCCGGCGCCAACGATTACCTCACCAAGCCGTTTCATCTGGACGAACTTGCGGCAAGGATCCGCAGCCTTACCCTCAGGCGCTTCGCACAAAGCGACATAGTATTAACCTGCGGAAAACTCAGCTTTGACACCAAGGCGCGCATCGCTTCCGTGGGCAGCGAGGCCTTATCTCTTACACGCAAGGAAACGGGAATCTTGGAATACCTGATGCTTAATCAGGGGCGACCGGTAAGCCAAGAGGAGCTTATCGAGCACGTTTGGGATAGCACCGTGAACTGTTTTAGCAACGCAACCCGCGTCCACATCTCGTCGCTCCGAAAAAAGTTGCGTGGCGCTTTGGGATACGACCCGATTCGCAATCGGATTGGAGAGGGCTACGTTATGGAGGATGGAGAATGAAAGGGCTTTCGCTGCAATGGCGCATAACGATTATGACGGCACTGCTCACGTGTGCAGCATGCGTGCTGACGAACTGCCTGGTCGGCTATACGGGCATGCGCTATATGGATGCCATCGGCAGCGACATCTCGGCCTTTAACGCAACCGGCGAAGATTCGCCCCAGGCGTTCGACCCAACGAAAGCGGCCCTCTATGACAAGGTCACGATCGTCGTAAACGACGCACAGGAGTCTTTTGGCACGGCAGCCTGGTACATCACGACTGGAATCACACTCCTTGGCGGCGTGCTGGCATACTTTGTGAGCGGCCGTGCACTCAAACCACTACGGGCTTTTGCAGCCCAGGTTGAGCGTGTGCAGCCTGACAACCTAAGCGAAATCAGACTCAATGAAGATGTGCCCACCGAGCTACAACGATGCAGCGCCTCTTTCAACGACATGATCACTCGTCTTGGCGAAGGATTCTCTGCACAGCGTCAGTTTACCGGCAACGCCGCACACGAGCTGCGCACCCCGCTCGCCCTTATGCAAGCACAGATTGAACTATTCATCTCCGAGCACTCCGGTTTGCAACCCGAAACAGCCGAGCTGCTCGGCCTGCTACAAGAACAAACCGAGCGCATGTCTCGAATGGCCAAGGTATTGCTCGAGATGAGTGAGCTCCGCAGCGTCCCTTGCGAGGACGATGTGGAACTTGGTCCTTTGTCCGAAGAGGTCCTCACCGACCTTGCGCCACTTGCCGAAAATAAGGGCATAGCCCTCAATTGTGCTGGAGACGCTTTAGTAATCGGGAGCGACACGCTCCTCTATCGGCTGGTGTTTAACCTGGTCGAAAAAGCCATCCGTTACAGCCGCACCGGCTCGACTGTCAACGTCTCCATCTGCGACAACGACAGCCATGTGTTCCTGCGAGTCGAGGACCAGGGCCCGGGAATACCCAAGCAGTACCGTGAGAGCATCTTCCA
>JAXIZX010000325.1:0-5149 GCA_036303765.1 Collinsella sp.
CTTTCCGGACATGCCGTCCTCCGATCTCCCGGGGCCGGCCGATCCGGCCCTCAGGGTATCGGGTTCCCACATTCATCCGCACATGTGCGGATGAATGTGGGAGGTGTTCGGATAAAGTCGATAATCAAGTGACTATCGGCAAGCGAGGAGCAATTAAACAAGTTGGTTGATAATTGCATGAAAGCAGATATACTACAATTGATTAGATAGAGGAGGTTTCTGCATGGACGTTATTAACAAAGATCTCTTGGAGCAGCTGAAAGAGTTTCAGGAAGAGGGCGTCGTGGTAGAAGTGTTCGACTTTGAGGACTACATGGATAAATTCTGCCATTAGTTTCGGAATTTACTCGCCTCGCTTAAAGGAGAAGTCGATTATCGATTTCTCCTTTTTTAATTAAAGATATTTTTGAACTACATGCTCTTAGCACAGGTTGGCCTCTCAGTAAACTGGGAGGTTGCTTTGGCTAGTTAGAGATATGTGAACGTCCGTTAGACTGAATCTCAGGGTAGAAGGGGCCTCCAGTGTCCAGATCAACAAGGCAATGCTGCGTTTCGGCTAATAAGAACGATGGCTTTTTGCGTGTGGCGGCGGCGTCGCCGCAGATTCGCGTTGCCGATGTCGAGGGCAATGCCGAGGTTGCGCTGGTGGCTGTTCGCGATGCTGCCGAGCGCGGCGTTCGCGCGCTGGTGCTGCCCGAGCTTAACCTGACCGGTTATACCGCGGCCGATTTGTTCCATAACCGCACACTGCTGCATGCCTGCGAGACCGCACTGGCACATATTCTCGATGAAACTCGCGAGCTGCCGATTGTCTTTACCGTCGGTCTTCCCGTTGCGGTTGCCGAGAATATCTACAACTGCGCCGCCGTGTGCTGCGCGGGCGAGCTTTTGGGTCTCACGGCCAAGAAGTATTTGCCCAACTATGGCGAGTTCTATGAGCGCCGTTGGTTTGCTCCGGCGCCTGCGGATCCCGTGTGGGTTGAATTTGCCGGTCAGGGTCCGGTCCCGCTGGGTTCGGGGCTTGTCTACCGCTGCTGTGATGAGGACGCCGAGGATTTGGTGCTCGGTATTGAGGTCTGCGAGGCCCTGTGGGTGCCGGCACCTCCTTCGACCGAGATGGCGCTTGCCGGTGCCACGGTGATTCTCAACCCCTCCGCTTCCGACGAGATCATCGGTAAGGCAGATTACCGACGCAGCCTCATATCCAACCAGAGCGCGCGCCTGTACTGCGCCTATGCCTATGCGGACGCGAGTGAGGGCGAGTCCACGACCGATATGGTCTTTGCGGGCGAGAACCTCGTCTATGAAAACGGATCTAAGCTCGCCGCCACGAAGCTCCTCACCTGCGATATGGCGGTGGCCGATGTCGATCTTGACCGCCTGGTTGCCGAGCGCCGTCGCTCGACGACGTGGACGCGCGCGGACGATGCGCCGGAGGCCACGACCGTTGAGTTTTCGTTTGAGGGCGTGCTGGCCGAAGAGCCTGTCCTGCGCGATGCGTTCGACATCGACCGCGTCTTCCCCCGCGCGCCCTTTGTGCCGGCCGACCATGGCGACCTGGCCGAGCGTTGCGAGACCATCCTCAATCTGCAGACTGCGGGCCTCAAGATCCGCCTTGCCCACACAGGTACCAAGGCTGCGGTCATCGGCCTTTCGGGTGGCTTGGACTCCACGCTGGCACTGCTTGTGACCGTGCGTGCCTTCGATGCGCTGGGGCTGCCGCGCACCGGTATCACAGCCGTGTCCATGCCAGGTTTTGGCACGACGCACCGCACTAAGTCCAATGCCGAGTCGCTCGCTCGTGACTTGGGTGTGAGCTTCCGCGAGGTCTCAATCCATGCTGCCGTGGAACAGCACTTTAAGGATATCGAGCATGATCCGGCCGTGCAGGACGTGACCTACGAGAACAGCCAGGCCCGCGAGCGTACGCAGATCCTGATGGATCTGGCCAACCAGGCTGGCGGTTTTGTCATTGGCACGGGCGACCTGTCGGAGCTGGCGCTCGGCTGGGCTACCTATAACGGCGACCACATGAGCATGTACGCCGTCAACGCGAGCGTGCCCAAGACGCTCGTGCGTCACTTGGTGCGCTATGCCGCCGATGTCTTTGGCGGGCGTATTGCCGAGGTCTTGCTCGATATCCTCGATACGCCGGTATCTCCCGAGCTTCTGCCGCCCACGGGCGACGGCGAGATTGCGCAGAAGACCGAGGATTTGGTGGGCCCGTACGAGCTGCACGACTACTTCCTCTACTACCTGCTGCGTTTTGGCTTTGAGCCGGGCAAGATCTACCGCATGGCGCTCAAGAGCTTCGAGGGCGTCTACGACGCCAAGACCGTCCACACGTGGCTACGTACGTTCTACCGTCGCTTCTTTGCCCAGCAGTTTAAGCGCAGCTGCCTGCCCGATGGTCCCAAGGTGGGCTCGGTGACGCTCAGTCCGCGCGGCGATTGGCGTATGCCGAGTGACGCCAGCTCGCGTCTGTGGCTTGCGCAGATCGACGCGCTCAATCCAGTTGACTAAGGTTGGCTAAATTGAACCAATACGGGGGTTGCAAGCGTTACACTTTTGCAATCTGATGGCCCGTATCGCGCGGCGCTCTTGTCGGAGCGCCGCGTTTTTTATATCGAAAGGTGGCACCATGCAGGCATCGCAGCGTCTCGACCGCTTTGGCGCGGAGGTCTTCGCCTCGCTCAACAACAAGCTTCTCGCGCTGAAGGCTCAGGGCAAGACCATTTACAACATGAGCGTGGGCACGCCCGACTTTAAGCCGTACGACCACGTGGTCGAGGCGCTCACGCAGGCAGCCCAAGATCCCGAGATGTGGAAGTATGCCCTGCGCGACCTGCCCGAACTCAAGCAAGCCGTGTGCGATTACTATGAGCGTCGCTTTGGCGTTTCGGGCATTACGCCGTCTATGGTGCAGTCGTGCAACGGCACGCAGGAGGGCGTGGGCCATTTGGGCCTGGCCCTGCTCGATCCGGGTGACACCATTCTGGTTCCCGATCCGTGCTACCCGGTCTTTGAGGCGGGTGCCAAGATCGCCGATGCCAAGCTCGAATACTATCCGCTGGTTGCCGAGCATAATTACCTGCCCTATGTGGCGGGTATCGATCCCGAGGTGGCCGATCGTGCCAAGTATATGATCGTGTCGCTGCCCGCGAACCCGGTCGGCTCGGTGGGTACGCCCGAGGTCTACGAGGAGATTATCGCTTTCGCCCGCGAGCACGACCTGCTCATCGTCCATGACAACGCATACTCCGACATCGTGTTCGACGGCGAGCCGGGCGGCAGCTTCTTGCAGTATCCCGGCGCGCTCGAGGTGGGCGTTGAGTTCTTCTCGCTTTCCAAGTCGTTTAACGTCACCGGTGCCCGCATCGGCTTTTTGGTCGGTCGCGAGGATGTAGTCTCGGCCTTTGCCAAGCTGCGCGGCCAGATCGACTTCGGTATGTTCTTCCCGATCCAGAAGGCCGCCATCGCCTGCCTGAACGGTCCGCGCGATGAGGTCGAGGCGCAGCGTCTGAAGTACCAGGAGCGCCGCGATGCCCTGTGCGACGGTCTTGAGGGCCTGGGCTGGGAGCGTCCCAACGCGCATGGCTCTATGTTTGTGTGGGCCAAGCTTCCCGGTGGTCGCACCGATTCCATGGCGTTTTGCGAGGAGCTCATGGAGAAGGCCGGCGTTGTGGTGACGCCGGGCGCGAGTTTTGGTCCTTCGGGCGAGGGGCACGTGCGCATGGCGCTGGTCCTGCCGCCCGATCAGATCGCTTTGGCTGTCGAGGCCATTCGCGAGGCGGGCCTGTATTAGAAACCTGTTTCGGCCCGTCAATAGCTCGAAACCGATTTCGTGCAGTTATTTTACGAATACTGCAAACAATTTCGGTAAACGGTCGATTTTCGGCTGCGAATAGGGGCATAATCAAAGTCCCGATTGGATGTATTGGGATTACGACAAGCCGCTCGGGTCGTTCCCGGGCGGCTTGTTTGTGGAGAGAGATGGGAGTTTCTAATGGTTAACGAGAAGAAGGTCGCTATTGTCGGCTGCGGTTTCGTCGGTTCGTCTTCGGCGTTCGCTCTGATGCAGAGCGGTCTGTTCTCCGAGATGGTCCTCATCGACGTGGACAAGAACCGCGCCGAGGGTGAGGCTCTGGATATCGCGCACGGCATGACGTTTGCCGAGCCGATGAAGATCTACGCCGGCGATTATTCCGATGTCGCCGACGCCGCCATGATCGTCGTCACCGCTGGCGCTGCCCAGAAGCCCGGTGAGACCCGCCTGGACCTGGTCAACAAGAACGTTAACATCTTTAAGTCCATTATCCCCGAGATTAAGAAGTCCGGCTTCGACGGCATTCTGCTAATCGTCTCCAACCCGGTTGATGTTCTGACCTATGCTGCCATCAGGATGTCCGGCCTGCCCGAGGGCCATGTCATCGGCTCCGGCACCGTGCTCGACACCGGCCGTCTGCAGCAGATGCTCGGCGCTCACGTCGAGGTCGATCCGCGCGACGTCCAGGCCTATGTCATGGGTGAGCACGGCGACTCCGAGTTTGTCGCTTGGTCCAGCGCTCAGGTTGCCGGCGTGCCGCTGAACACCTTCTGCGAGCTTCACGGCCACCTGGAGCATGAGGCTGCCGAGAAGCGCATCGCCGAGGACGTCAAGAACTCCGCCTACACCATCATCGAGAAGAAGCACGCCACCTACTATGGCGTCGCCATGGCCGTTAAGCGCATCTGCACTGCCGTCATGCGCGATGAGCAGACCGTTCTGCCCGTTTCCTCGCTCATGGTGGGCGAGTATGGCCTGTCCGATCTTGCCATCTCCATGCCGACCGTCGTTGGCCGCGACGGCGTCGTCTGCCGCGTCCCCGTGCCGCTGAACGATGACGAGCAGCATGAGCTCACCGCCTCCGCCAAGGCCCTCAAGGACATCATCGACAGCGTCGACTTCTCCTGCTAAATGCGGCTCGTTTGAGCAACAGGCTACAATGAAGGCGTCCGGGTCCACACGGCCCGGGCGCCTTTTTAGTGCGAGGGGGGTGTTCCTATAGTTTTGTCAACTGGGCAATGCTGTTTTCGAGATTGAATCGCGACATGCTAACGCCAGGCCTTTCGGCCGATGGGCTCCAATCTGTTCGGAGCGCTTCGACTA
>JAXIZX010000326.1:0-4187 GCA_036303765.1 Collinsella sp.
CAAGCAGCCCATTTCGCAGCCGAAGCAGCGGCCCCGGAGAACCCTCATCGATCGACACGATCCGAACGGCTTTTACCTTGCGTACCTCGCCTCGGAGCGCGCGCGATCGTCCAAACGCATCGTTCTCAAAACGTGAAACGCGACCGATAACACGCACGTACGCCCCGACCTTGAGCTCGCGGTCGCACGATAGGCGAACCGTTGCCAAGTTCTTACCGTCCGCGCGTGCCTCGCAGGTATATGAATACACGTCGTCGTTTATGGATGGATCGCCCTGCACGATAAACTCGAGGCCGCTTGCCGCTCGACCGTCGAGCGCCTTCGAGGCGCTGAGCGCACCCACAGCCCACCACGCCGAGACGACCGCTCCCGCCACGAGACCGACGGACGCGGCATACAACCACCGCTTCAAAGGGGCAAGCCGCGCACAAGATTGAGCCAGCACAACGAATACCGTCGTCGCAACGGGAATGGCCCATAGCAGCCCGACCGCCGGCGCCTGCTCCCTCAGCAGCGCATCGGCGGCCACGTTGAGCACCAAGGCGCAGCTCATGCACATGCCGGCACACAGGGCCATCGTCCACGGCATCAGAGGCCGCGGAGGCATCACATGCTCGCGCTCGGTCGCACTCATACGCAGATGGAATCTTTGATTTTGGCAAGCTTCTTCTCGCCGATTCCCGACACACGCATCAGATCGTCAACCGAGGCAAAAGCACCGTTCTTTGTCCGCTCATCGATAATCGACTGGGCCATGGAGGGACCGATGCCAGAGAGCGTCTGCAGCTCTGCCGCACTTGCCGTATTGATATTTACTAGGCCTGTTGCGCCACTCACACCCGATGATGCGGAAGCCCCACCAACAACACCGGCTTCCGCAATGGACGCCTGCTGCTCCCCTACCGTTGGAACGTGAATCTTCTGTCCATCGACGACCTTAGATGCCCGATTGAGCCCCGTAACGTCTGCCTCGGGCGCCAGCCCGCCGGCGGCATCAATCGCCTGAGCCACCCGCGCGCCGTCCTTGAGACGATATACACCGGGCGACACAACGGCGCCATCAACATCGACATAAACCTCTGCCGCGGCAGACGCCTTAGGCGAAGAGCCTTCGGATGTCTTTCCGCTCGAGGCATCGCCGGATCCCGGCTCCACTAACGAACCCGAACCATCAGTGTGCTCAAACGACACACTGCCGGCACCGCCGCCAAGGTTCGCCATCGCCAGTCCACTCGCCATCGCAATGACGACCAGTATCGCCATCACCACTGCCTTATGACCGAGCAGCTTGTCCGCCAAGCGGTCCATCCGTTTGACCCGTTCGTGTTGTTCGCGCTGCGCCATAGCAAAACCTCCCAACAACATCGTGTCAGGAAAAGAGTCCTGCAACTGCCACGCTCCAAAACCGGTTTTCGCGGTCAAACCAAAAGCCGACCAAAACCTTGCGAAATACTGTCCATTTATTCAGGCACACGTCAGCAAATGAACACTTAGCCGCAAAATGCCCAGATAGCAAAAGACCGACGATGCAGGCGCATCGTCGATCTATGCACAAAATTACTCGTGATCTTGGTAAATCTCACGCGGAGCAAGCTCCGAATGTTTGCGTTTTAAGGTCTTAGGGGCCTTATACGTGTTGCTCTCGAAGTCAATGTACTCGGTCTGCTTGAGCAGGCGCTCGATCATCTCCTCGTGATCGAACAACTCCCAGGCCTCATGCACGGCATCGAGTTTAGCGTGCGTCTCGGGACGGCGCGGCATAAACAGCGTGCAGCAGTCGGGAGCGGCCTCAGTCGAGATATCGAACGTACCGATCTCCTCGGCGCGCGCGATGATCTCCTGCTTGTCGGACCCGATGAGCGGACGGAACACAGGAATCTTCACGGCCTCGTTGACGGCCATGATGTTCTCGAGCGTCTGGGAGGCAACCTGACCGAGCGACTCGCCGGTCACGATGGCCTTGGCGCCCTCGATATGCGCGATGCGCTCGGCAACCGAATACATGATGCGGCGATACATGACCACGCGTAGGTTACTGGGGCAGGCGACGGAAATCTCACGCTGGCAATCGCCAAACGGCACCACGTACAGGCGGCCGATCTGGACACCCGGCTCAAGCGCACGGATGATGTCCTGCACCAAATACTCGCTCGTATCGGGCGTCTGCGGACGACCGGAGAAATGTACCGGCACGCACACCGCGCCGCGACGCGCGAGCATCCAGGTCGCCACCGGAGAATCGATACCCGACGACAGAAGCGTCACGACCTTGCCGGCAGAACCCACCGGCAGGCCGCCCACGCCACGCTCGGAGCGCGCGTACACGTAAACGCTACCCTGGACCACCAGTACGTGCACCATCGCATCGGGGTCGTGCATTTGAACCTTTTTATCGGGGAAGGCCTCGCACAGTACCTCGCCCACCTGACGATTGATATCAATCGAGGTGAGCTCATAGTCGGTATTGGAGCGCTTGGCGTGCACCTTAAACGAATCGAAGGGGCCAAACTCGCGCAGCGCCTTGACGGCAGCGGCGCAGTACTCCTGCGGGTCGCGGTTGGTGTGGTACGCCAGGGACACACGGGCAACGCCGGGGACGGTGCGGATAACGCGCGCCGCCTCGTCGGCCTGATGCTCGTTAAAGGTCACGAGGATATAACCGGAAATTCGAGACACGGCATTCACGGAAAAGGCGGCCAAAGCCGCCTTAATGTTATCCATGAGGATATGCTCAAAATGTGCGCGGTTCTTGCCCTTCAGTCCAACCTCGTGATAGTGGACCAGGCAGACGCGAGCTGCCATTTAGGCTTCAGCAACCTTATGGCCGAGCGCCTTCTCGTAACGGGCCTCGTCGTAGGAAATATCGCCGTCGACGATCTCGTCCATAGCCATCGAGATGGTATCGGCGCCAGAGAGCGCGATGGTGATGTCATCGACATCCTGAACGGCAAGCACGCGGTTATGCTGGCCGCGCAGCATGCTATTGATGTCGCAGGCACGCTTGGAGGCAAGCGAAGCGAGCAGGAAGCGGTTGTGATCGGTCTTCTCCAGAAGATCGTCAATGCAAGGCTTTACAACGGACACGGACCTCAGATCCTTTCATGCATATCGAGAACGCGAACGAGCTCGTCGGTCGCGCGGTCGAGATCGTCATTCACCACGACGTCGTCGTAGCGGTCGGCAAGGGCAAGCTCATGGGCGGCGTTTGCCATACGCAGCTCAATCGTATCGGGCGTCTCGGTACCGCGACCGACCAGACGCTCGCGGAGCACCTCGAGCGAGGGTGGCTTGATAAAGATCAGCACGGCCTCGGGAAAACGCTCCTTGACCTGCAGGGCACCCTGGACATCGATCTCCAAGATGAGAGACGAACCAGAGGCGAGCTTGGACTGAACCTCGCTCACCAACGTGCCGTAGCAGTTACCGTGGACCTCGGCCCACTCAACAAACTCACCGTTTGCCACGCGGCGGTCGAACTCCTCGCGCGTCAGGAAAAAGTAATTGACGCCATCGACCTCACCTTTGCGTGGTGCTCGCGTGGTAGCCGAAACCGTCAGGCCCAGGTTCGAGCGGCGCTCGCGCACACGAGTGACGAGCGTACCCTTCCCTGCGCCTGACGGTCCAGAAATCACAAAGAGCTTGGAATCCTGAGCGCCCACTTATTTGGTCAGCTGCTCGAGGAGCTGCTCGCGCTGACGGACGCCGAGGCCCTGGACGCGACGGGTAGCGGAGATACCGAGCTCCTCCATGATCTTGGCGGCCTTGGCCTTGCCATAACCGGGAAGAGACTCGATGAGGGTGGAAACCTTCATGCGGGAAGCGATGGGGTCATCGGAGTTGAGCACGGACTCGAGGGACTTCTCGCCCTTCTTGATCTGCTCGCGAAGCTCAGCGCGGGCGTGACGTGCGGCAGCAGCCTTCTCAAGAGCCTGCTTGCGCTGCTCATCGGTAAGCTGAGGGAGTGCCATTCGTACCTCCAAATAGTTGGGTTATATCTGATTCAATAATTGGCATTTTAGCACGTAGAACGTACAAAATGCCCAATCGCGGGTCCATAGGTTAGACGATACCCGCAAAAAGTGCAATATACTGCGCCCAAAGTTAAGCCCCTGACCTGCGATTCCACACAAAGGATGGGAAAGTTTACGCAGGCACAGGGGCTATTTTGTGCTAATGAGACCCAAAAG
>JAXIZX010000327.1:0-6467 GCA_036303765.1 Collinsella sp.
ACGACCAACCGCTTTTGCGCGGCGCCCGTGCAGGTGAGCCGTGCCAACCTGGGCGGTGCCGACAAGGGCTACGGTATCATCGCCGGCGTTTCGGTCAACTCTGGCAATGCCAACGCCGCCACGGGTGAGACCGGCCTTGCATGCGCGCGCGAGACATGCAGCATCGCATCGCAGGTCATCGGCTGCGAGCCCCAGCAGATTCTGGTTGCCTCCACGGGTGTGATCGGGCAGATTCTGCCGATCGACACGTTTGAGACTGCCATTCCTGCTGCCTACGAGGCACTTTCCGCCCACGGTGGCGCCGATGCCGCTCGCGCCATCATGACGACCGACACGCACTCCAAGGAGTACGCCGTGTCCTACGTCAGTGAGGCCGCGGGTCATGCGGGCAATGTCTATACGGTAGGCGGAATGTGCAAGGGCTCGGGCATGATCATGCCCAATATGGCCACCATGATCGCAGTTATCACCACCGATGCCCCCGTCGAGCCTGCGGCACTTCATGCCCTGCTGCTCTCGACCGTCAAGCAGACCTTTAACAAGGTGACGGTCGATTCCGACACCTCGACCAACGACACCTGCATCATGCTTGCCTCCGGCGCCGCTGCCGCAGATGCCGAGCCTATCGTCGAGGGCTCCGATGCCTTCGACGAGTTGGCATTTGCCGTGCACGAGGTGTGCGAGAGCCTGGCGCGCAATATCGCCGCCGATGGTGAGGGCGCATCCAAGCTTGTTACGGTCAACGTTACCGGAGCCGCCAACGACGAGGAAGCTGATATCGCCGCTCGTGCCGTTGCCAACTCGCCGCTCGTTAAGACCTGCATCGCCGGCCACGACTGCAACTGGGGCCGCGTTGCCATGGCGCTTGGCAAGTGCGGCGTGAAGTTTAATCAGGAAGACGTTTCCATCGACATGATGGGCATGCCCGTCTGTCGCGACGGTCTGACTGTTCGCTTTGACGAGGACGAGGCTCTACGACGTTTCGAGGCGCCCGAGATCGTGATCTCGGCCGACCTGGGCGCAGGCGACGCGGCAACGACCGTGTGGACCTGCGACCTCACGCATGAATACATCTCCATCAACGGCGACTACCGTTCCTAGATTCCGGGCACGCTGCGCATCTTGCCGCGATTGCGGACAGCGGAGCACGGCGCGATAACGATACGAAAGACGAGGCAGATTATGAAATTCGCACGCGATTGTCGTTCGAGCGAATCCAACGAAGCAACCGCGCAGCTGCTGTTCGAAGCGCTGCCGTGGATTAAGAACCTGACCGGCAAGACGGTTGTTATCAAATATGGCGGAGCCGCCATGGTTGATGAGCAGCTGCGCCGCGACGTGATGAGCGACATCGTTTTGCTCAAGATCATCGGTATGCGCCCCGTCATCGTGCACGGCGGCGGCAAGGCTATCAACGAGGCGCTGAGCCATTACGATATTCCCGTCGAGTTTAGGAACGGCCAGCGCGTGACCACGCCGGCGACTATGGATATCGTGCGCGAGGTGCTGGGCGGCAAGGTCAACCAGGAGCTGGTTGCCGCCATCAACCACCACGGCAACCTGGCCGTGGGCGTGTCGGGCAGCGATGCCGGCACGCTCATCGCCGAGCCGCTCGACCCCGAGCTCGGTCGCGTGGGCAAAGTGACGCACGTCAACACCGACTATATCGAGCGCTTACTCGATAGCGAGTACATCCCCGTCATCGCTACCGTCGCGGCGGGGGAGGACGACGGTTTCTTCAACATCAACGCCGACACCGCCGCCGGTGCCGTTGCCGCGGCGCTCCACGCGCATAAGGCGATCTTTTTGACCGATGTCGATGGCCTGTACAAGGACTTTAGCGACAAGGACTCGCTTATCTCCAACCTAACGCTCGACGAGGTTAACGAAATGCTCTACGGCGGCGAGGTCGATAAGGGCATGATTCCCAAGCTGCGTGCGGCCGTCGATGCGCTTACCGGCGGCGTATTTCGTGCCCACATCATTAACGGTACTACGCCGCATTCGCTGCTCCTGGAGTTGCTGACCGATGCCGGCGTCGGCACCGTGATCCATTCCACCGAGACGGCTTACGAGTTCGATACGCATCCGCATCCGCTTTCGACGTTTGCTGCGCGTCTGACCGAGAACCTTGACGAGGTCGAGAAGCTTCAGACGGTCTAGCTGACCCGCAGCCGCCCCATTCCTGCACCCATAGCCCCGCGCCGTCTGGCGCCCAACGAAAGGCATCCCATGTCACTTGCAGCTCAGCAATCGCTTGAATCCCATTACGTTATGCATACCTTTGGCCGCTCTCCGGTCGAGTTTGTCGAGGGTCACGGCATGAAGCTCACCGGCGACGATGGCCGTGAGTACCTCGATTTTCTTGCCGGCATCGGCGTGTGCAGCCTAGGCCATGGCGACCCGGCTGTGCTCTCGGCGCTCGAGGCACAGACCAAAAAGCTCATGCATGTCTCCAATTACTTCTACATCGAGCAGCGCGGACAGGTCGCGGCGCTGCTGTCCAAGCTTGCTAACGACGACGTAGATGGTGCGCGCGTGCTTGCCGATGCCATTGCCGCCGGCGATGAGACCACGGCAGCTGCTCTTGGTGCCCCGGCTGCGGATGAGCAGGTTTGGGAGACCTTCTTTGCCAACTCTGGCGCCGAGGCCAACGAGGGCTCGATGAAGCTCGCGCGCCTGTACGCCAAGCGTGCCGGTAATGGCGGCAACACCATCGTGTGCATGCGCGGCGGCTTCCACGGCCGTACGCTCGAGACCATTGCCGCCACCATGCAGGATTGGCTGCAGGACAGCTTCCGCCCGCTGCCGTGTGGCTTTGTGGCCTGCACGCCCAACGATGTGGACGAGCTGCGTGCGATCTTTAAGCAGCTGGGGAGCGAGATTTGTGCCGTGATGCTCGAGCCGATCCAGGGTGAGAGTGGTGTGCACCCCATGACCGAGGAGTTTATGGCGGCAGCGCGCGACCTGGCACACGAAGTGGGAGCCGTGCTTATCGCCGACGAGGTCCAGTGCGGCATCTTCCGCTCCGGCAAGCCGTTTGCATTCCAAACCTATGGCGTGGAGCCCGACATCATGAGCCTTGCCAAGGGCATTGCCGATGGCGTGCCCATGGGTGCCGTCGTGGCAAAGAAGGAGATTGCCGACGTGTTTAAGCCGGGCGACCACGGCTCGACCTTTGGCGGTAGCTGCTTGGCCGTCGCGGCGTGCGCCGCGACGCTCTCCGCGCTTGTGCGCGGCGATTATGCCGACCATGCTGCCAAGGTGGGTGCCTATATGGAGGCAAAGCTCGCCAAGCTGCCGCACGTGACCGAGGTACGTGGTCGCGGCTTGATGCTCGGCTGTGATTTGGATGATGCCGCGGGCGACGCGCATGATGTTGTTGCCCGCGCGCTGGCCGCCGGTGCCGTGATCAACGCTACGGGTGCGCATGCGCTGCGTTTCCTGCCGCCGCTCGTCTGCGAGGAAGCCGACGTGGACAGCCTGATCGAGATCCTGTCGGGCGTCTTGGGCTAACGCGGCGCAATAACTCAATTTGGACCGGGTTCCGGACTGCGGACGTGCCCTATGCGGCATGATTCAGCGGTCTGGAACCCGTTTTGCCTTAGATTTGCTAAGGCAGGGAGACCTGCTGGTCAAAAAACATCAAATATGAGTACTGTTACCGATTTGGTAGCAGCAATTTTGGACTAATAAGGCCAGATATCAAGTCGAAATGGCGATGAATGCACGATTTTGATCTAACTGTTAGTCCTTATAATGTACATATGTTGCGTAATTTAAGCAAATACTGTCTTTTTATATGTTGCAAACAAAGTAGCAGTACTCATTTTTGCCATTTTTTGACCACGGCCTTTGTGACAGACGTGCTGGCGGGTTCGAATCCCATGCACCGGGCACAAAAAAGAAAGGCCTCCATCGCTGGAGGCCTAACAATTCAGTGGTGGGCGATGAGGGATGTCCGCGTGCGGCTGGCGCCGCCCGCTTCCGCTTCGGGCCTGCGGCCCTCGCGTGCTGCGCTGGAAAACGCTTCGCGTTTCCTCAGCTCCGCACCCTGGCGGGTTCGAATCCCATGCGCTGGGCCCAAACAAAAAACGGTCCCCTTGCGAGGACCGTTTCCAATTCAGTGGTGGGCGATGAGGGATTCGAACCCCCAGCCTTGTGCGTGTAAAGCACCTGCGCTAACCGTTGCGCCAATCGCCCGTGCGGAGAGAGTATAGCAAAACAATCGCCCCATTCACCTCATATCCATTAAAGGTAACCGGCGCGTGTCACAGCGGAGCTGATTCAGTTGAGATTGCCTGAACATTCCGCCCCTCTTTACGCCCTCGGGTATACTCAAAAGCTACTGATTCGATTTGATGCCCAGCAACAGCAGAGGGGATAGTATATGTGCGGTTTTGTCGGTTTTGTCGGTGGGACGGATAACCAATCCGAGGTGCTCACCAAGATGATGGACCGCATCGTCCATCGCGGTCCCGACATGGGCGGTCAGTTTATCGACGGCCGCGTTGCCCTCGGCTTCCGCCGCTTGTCGATCCTCGACCTGACCGAGGCCGGCGCTCAGCCCATGGCCAATGAGGACGGCAGCGTCGTCATTGTCTTCAACGGTGAGATCTACAACTTCCAAGAACTCCGTTCCGAGCTCGAAGCCAAGGGCTACAAGTTCCATTGCGGCGCCGACACCGAGAGCCTCCTGCACGGCTACGAGGAGTGGGGCGAGGCCGTCCTCGATCGCCTGCGCGGTATGTACGCCTTCGTCATCTGGGACAAAAAGAAGAACAAGCTTTTTGGCGCCCGCGACATCTTCGGCATCAAGCCGCTTTACTACTATCCCATGGCCGATGCGGGCGACGGCGCTCCGGGCGTGCTCTTTGGCTCCGAGATCAAGAGCTTCCTGGACTACCCGCACTTCCACAAGGCGGTCAACAAAAAGGCCCTGCGTCCGTACATGACGCTGCAGTATTCGGCAACCGAGGAGACCTTCTTCGAGGGTGTCTACAAGCTGCCGCCGGCGCACTACTTTACCGTCGATATCCCGACCGGCAAGATGAACATCGAGCGCTACTGGGATTGCGATTACTCTGCCGTCGAGAAGCCGTTCGAAGAGTATGTCGATGAGCTGGACGAGGTCGTGCACGAGAGTGTCGAGGCCCATCGTATCGCCGACGTCAAGGTCGCGTCGTTCCTCTCCGGTGGCGTCGACTCCAGCTACATCGCCGCTTGCCTCATGCCCGACAAGACCTTCTCGGTGGGCTTTGACTACAAGAACTTCAACGAGACCAACTACGCCAAGGAGCTTTCCGATAAGCTCGGCGTCGAGAACGTTCGCAAGATGATTACCGCCGATGAGTTCTTCGGTGCACTCGAGGACATCCAGTATCACATGGACGAGCCGCAGTCCAACCTGTCTTCCGTGCCGCTGTGGTTCTTGGCCGAGATGGCTCGCAAAGAGGTCACCGTCGTGCTTTCGGGCGAAGGTGCCGACGAGCTTTTTGGCGGCTACGCCTACTACGAGGACACGGTTCCGGTGCGCAAGTACAAAAAGATGGTGCCGCTGCCCATCCGTCGCGCGCTCGGTAACCTGGCGCTGCATATGCCGTACTTCAAGGGACATAACTTCCTGGTCAAGGGTGCCGAGATCCCCGAGAAGTCGTTCCTGGGACAGGCTCTGGTATGGCCGGAGCGCGAGGTCGACGGCGTGCTCAAGCCCGAGTACAACACCGGCGATGGCGCCTTCGAGCTTGCCGCTCCCATCTATGCGCGCGTGAAGGGTCAGCCCGAGCTGGTCAAGAAGCAGTACCTGGACATGAACATGTGGCTCCCGGGCGACATTCTGCTCAAGGCCGACAAGATGTGCATGGCGCACTCGCTGGAGCTGCGCGTGCCCTTCCTGGACCGCAAAGTCATGGAGTTCGCCGAGCACATTCCCGACCGCTACCGCATCAACGAGAACGGCAACAAACAGGTACTCCGCCACGCTGCCAACAAGTCGCTGCCCGATGAGTGGGCCACCCGTCCCAAGGTGGGCTTCCCGGTGCCGATTGTCTACTGGCTGCGCGAGCAAAAGTGGTACGACTATGTCAAGGAGTACTTCACCGCGCCGTGGGCAAGCGAGTTCTTCAATACCGACGAACTCATGCACCTGCTCGATCTGCACTTTGCGGGCAAGGGCGATTTCCAGCGCAAGATCTATACGCCGCTCGTGTTCTTGGTGTGGTACAAGCGCTTCTTTATCGACGAGGACCAGCCCGCTGTTCAGGCTGCCTAGCCTCGGCTGACGAACGCCTGCGCGTAACGGCTCCTCCGGGAGCCGTTTTTGCGTGGGTGCGTTTCAGTTACTATAAAACCGTCCCTGCCAAATGGCTGAGAAAGGTGAAAGATGCACCATTCGGATTCCGCGACCGTGACCACGGTCGATACGCTTGCCAAGCTTCTCGATGTGTGCGGCGAGCTGCGCGCATCAG
>JAXIZX010000328.1:0-5437 GCA_036303765.1 Collinsella sp.
CGAGCGTCGGGAAGACACGCCGAGGTCGCCGCGGACGGGTTGGTATAGGGAGAGGGCCTGACCCCATATCGTTGGGGTCGGGCCCGATTTTGCCTCTTGACAATGTCCTGCTCATATTAAAAGGAACGTCCCCAGGCGCCGGCATTTCAAGAGCACTCATTTAAGTCTGTCCCCAATGAGTGGGAGTAATCAGAGACCCTTTGCGAGGGAGGTCGGAAACGGCCTCCCTCGTTTTTATTCATGGACTTTAGTCCGTGCCGCACGGCACGCGCGGCATAGAAAGCCACCCGCTCAGCGGGTGGAGGCCAATTTCCGCTACGCGACAAAAACCTTCCCCCTAGCATGAGGATTGTTCAGATCATCATGCTAGGGGGAATGTGATTGCTGTGGCCCAGAAAGCCGACAGCCTCGCGCACACGAAATGGCTATGCAAGTACCGCATCGCACCGAGGTCAAGCTCGTCGCCGCCATCGCCGAGAAGCACCCCAAGGTGCGCTTTGCCGTGAGCTACACCTCGGCCTACGCCGACCTTTACGACCGCATGGAGCAGGCCCTGCGCGAGCGCGTGGCCAACGCGGTGGAGATCGTCCGCTCCGACATCAGCCCCGCGCTTCTTGTCCACACCGGTCCAAACCTCGTGGGTGTAGCGGTCCAGGGACTCTAGCGGAGGCGGGGCGTTCTGCCCAAAAACAAATGCAAAAGACGAGCGCTTCTTGCCGCCCAATTGGCAAGAAGCGCTCGTCTTTTCTTAACGCGTTGTATGGCGGAGAGAGCGCAAGTCACGCGAGCGCCCTTCTTGCCAGCTCGGCCGCGCCGAGGATTCCTTGGTCGCCGCCGCAGCCCGGGGCGCAGATGTAGCTCTCCATGTCCTTAAGCTCGGCGGTCTGGATGTAGCCACCCAGATATTCGAGGGTCTTCTTGCGGACGATGCCGTAGAGCTGCTCCCGGTGCATCACGCCGCCGCCGAGGACGATGCGGCGAGGCGAGTACATGAGCACGAGGTTCGCACACATCTGCCCCAGATAATCCCCCTCGAGCGCCCACACCTCATCGTTGTCCGCGAGCTCGGCCGCGGGCTTTCCCCAGCGCGCGGCGATGGCGGGGCCGGAGGCGAGGCCCTCGAGGCAGCTCGCGTGGCTCGGGCAGACGCAGCGTCCCTCCTCGGTGGGACGGGTCCTTACCAGCATGTGGCCGGCCTCGGGGTGCAGCATGCCGTGAAGGAGCCTGCCCGCGCACATGACGCCCGCGCCCACGCCGGTGCCGATGGTCACGTAGACGGCGTCCTCGAGCCCCTTGCAGCAGCCGAAGACCGCTTCGCCGAGGCAGGCAACGTTCACGTCCGTGTCGTAGGCCACCGGAATCCCGAGGGCGTCGGCGAACGCGGCGCGAAGACCATAGCCTCGCCACGCGAGCTTGGGCGTTTGGAGGATGGAGCCGTAGCGCCCATCTTTGGGGTCGACGCAGGTCGGGCCGAAGGCGCCGATGCCCAACGCGTCCACATCGCGGGCGGCGAACCACTCGATCATCTGCGGGACGGTCTCGGCGGGCGCAAGCGTCGGGGTCTCCATACGGTCGAGGACCTCGCCGTCGCCGGACACCACGGCACAGACCATCTTGGTCCCGCCGGCCTCGAGGGCGCCGAGCCTCATTTGCTTTTCGCTCATGTGGTCCTCCTTACAAAGGGACGCCCGCAGTCATGGTCAACCGCGGACGCCCATAACGTTGGCTTGTTTCGAGGCGACCCTACCTGGGCACGCGGTCCTGCCTTGCGGCAAACGGGGCGAGCACGGCGTGCGGCTCGCTTTGGTACCAGTAGGCGACGGTGGAGATGTCGTCCTCGCGCTCGTAGAGCTTGATGTCGTCGTTGCCGAGGTCCTGGAACGTCACGCGCAGGTCCTCCTTGAACGAGATCGGGTCGGGAAGGTGCCACCTGTAGAGGCCGTGCCTGGGCAGCGCGTCGTCGTTAGTCGCGAGCATCGGATTCGGGTTCGGCTTGCCCGCGCTGAAGCGGTCGCGCGTGGCGTCGCGCGTCGAGCGGTACGGGTAGCCGGCGAACAGCGTGTTGAAGCACTGCGCCTCGGGCAGCGCGTGGGGCGGCCTGTCGAGGAAGGCCCAGGCACCGCCGAAGTAGTCCTCGGCTCCCGTCGAGGTGACCGTGGGGAACTCCTCGTCGCCGTCGAGGAAGAACTTCATCTCGCCCTCGCCCCACCAATAGCGCTCCAGGGCGCACAGGGCCATGTAGGTGCCGACGTAGTAGCCCTTACCGCGCACGCCGTCGAGCACGGTGTAGTCGACGCCCCTGCGGGTGCTGCGCTCGCGGTTAAAACGGGCGTGGAAGTACATGGCGTCGTCCGGCACGTCGGTGAGCGCGTAGTTGAACGTGTAGAAGATGTACTTAATGAACCCGGGGTGCTCGCTCGTAAGCGTGACCTTGGCGCGCTTCCTGAAGGGCATCTCGAAGTAGCAGTTCATGCCGCCCGTCGGGTTCACGCAGATGGGCATCGAGTTGACGATGGCGCGCTCACCGAAGCCGTTGCAGAAGAAGTCGCCGACAGGGCACTCGACCGAGGGGGTCTCCTCGTCGTCCCAGTAGAAGCGCAGCACGAGGTCGCGCATGACGAAGCTGCCGGCGGCGGTCTTGTCGGGGACGGTCATCCAGATGTGGCGGATGATGCCGGGGCCCTCGATGTCCGCGAGCGTGATGGTCTCGCCGGACTCAAGGGGCACGCAGCACGAGCCCTTGCGGCCGACGCCGAGGTGGCTGGCCGACATGGCGGCGCGGCCCTTCTCGCCCGTGATGTTCTCGGGGGTGATGGCGCGGCTTTCCTCACCGCCGTGCATCCACACGTCCTTAAGGAACTCTCTCATCGTCGACCTCCTCTATTCGTCGTCTTCGCACTCGGCGGAACTGGCACCGTTCACGTAGACGATCTGCTGGCGCGCCTCGTCGACGAGGGCGTCGAAGTCGAGTTTCTCGTCGGGGCGCGCGAGCGCGACCGTCATGGCGAGCGGGAGGTTGACACCCGCGATCACGTGGATCCGGTCGGAGGCGAAGCGGGAGAAGCGCTGGTTCACGCTGCCGCCGAGCGCGTCGGTAAGGACGACGACCTCGTCAGTGCCCGAAAGCGCCGCCTCGACCGCCGCGTCGAGCCCCTCGCCGTTGTCGTTCACGTAGGCGCAAACGGCGGTGACGGCGTCGCTCTTACCCGTAAGGAACTCGAGGGTGTCCTTGAAGCCCTGGGCGAGAAGGGAATGGCTCGCCACAACTATCTTTCTCATTGATTCACCAATCTCTTGGGTCGAAGCTAGGCGAGGATGCCGGCGGCGGAGGCGACCATCGCGAGGACGATCACCACGAGGATGAGGGCCGTCATGCTCGCGTTCTTCTTGGTAAGAAGGTAATACGCGCTTCCCGTGATGGCGGCGGGGATCATGGCAGGCAGGATCTTGTCGAGCAGCGGCTGAATCTCCATTGAGACGTCGCCGAAGCTGAAGCTAATCGGGCAGGTGACGCCGATGACCGAGGCGATGAGGCAGCCGACCACGGTGAGGCCGAGCACGGAGGCGGCGGCAGTGAGGTTGGGAAGCTTCTCGCTGAAGTCGGTGACGAGCTTCACACCCTGCTTGTAGCCGAACTCGAGGGCGTGCATGCGGACCCAGAAGATGGCCAGGATGAGCGCGAACCAGATGCCGGCTCCCACGGGGTTGCCCTCGATGGCCATGTAGGCGGCGATGGAGCCCATGATGGTCGGGATCATGGTCATGAGCAGGGAGTCGCCGACGCCGGCGAGCGGTCCCATGGTGCCGATCTTCAGGTCTTGGACGGCGTCCGCCGCCGCGAGGCCGTCACGCTCCTCCATGGCCACGCAGGCGCCGAGGATGATGGCGGCGAGCCAAGGCTGGGTGTTGTAGTAGCGGAAGTGGTTGTTGAGCGCTTGCTTATAGTCCTCGTCGTTCGTGTAGATCTTCCTCAGGATCGGCGAGAGGGCGTAGGCGACCGAGGCGCCCTGCTGGGTCTGGTAGTTGAAGGTGCACACGCTCATGAGCCAGCGCCAGTTCGCGTTGCGCAGGTCCTTCTTGGTGACCTTATAGCCGGAGGGCTTGCCCTCGGCGACGGCGGTGATGTTCTCGTTTTCCATGGTTACTCATCCTCTCCGATGAAGGCGTCTGCGGAAGCGTGGGCGGCGAGCTCGGTGTCCCTCTCGGCGCGCTGGTAGAACGCGATCGCGAGGGCAACGCCGACGATGGCGGCACCGATGATGGGCACGTTCAGGAAGGCCGAGAGGAAGAAACCGGCGAGCAGGTACTGGAAGTACTTGCCAGTGGGCATGTAACGCAGCAGCATCGCGATGCCGACGGCCGGGAGCATCTTGCCGGCGAGGGTGAGACCGGAGAGGAACCACTGGGGCATAACCTCGAGGAGCCAGTTGACGGCGGGCTGGCCGAGGGTCACGGAGACAAAGACGGGCAGGGCGGCGCACAGGCCGAAGAGCGCGGGGCAGACCCACAGGATGGCGTTCATCTGCTTGAACTTGCCCTCGTCGCAGAACTTCTGGGACTTCTCGACGACGAAGCCGTTGAGGATCTTGACGATGACGTCGAGCTGGATGCCGAGCATGCCGACCGGCAGGCCGATGGCGAGGCCCGTGTCCGCGCCCAGGGTCACGCCGTAGGCGGTGGCGATGATGGCCATCGTGCCGTAGTCGGGAATCGACGAACCGCCGAAGCCCGCGACGCCGAGCTGCATGAGCTGGATGGTACCGCCGATGACGAGGCCGGTCCTCCAGTCGCCCATGACGACGCCGGTGATAAGGCCCCAGAAGACGGCATAGTTGACGAAGATCATCGGGATGCCGTAGTAGTCCACGTGCTTGATGAAGGCCAGCAGGGTCAAAAGGACGACCTGCAGGATAGTGAAGTTGACCATGATCCCTCCTTAGATGAGGTCGGCGACGGAGACGGGCTTGTCGGCGGGCACGAACTGTGCCGTCACCTTGACGCCGCGGGCGATGAGCGCCTTGTAGCTCTGGACGTTCTCGGCGGAGGCATAGGCGCGCTGGGTGAGCTGGACGCCGCCCTCCTTGACAAGAGAGCCGCCGACGATCAGCGACGGGAGCTCGATGCCCGACTCGACCAGGTGAAGGATCGTCTCGGGCTCCTTGGCGATGACAAAGACCTTCTCGCGGTCGTACTTGCCCGCCGCGAAGTTCTTGAGCGCGGTCTGCTCGGAGATGATCGAGACGGCCATGCCCGCGGGGCGCGCCATCCTCATGGTGGACTTCAGGACCTCGTCGCCGGCGACCTTGTCGTCGATGACCATGACTCGGGTCGCGCCCGACACCGGGGCCCACTGCGTCACGATGATGCCGTGAAGCAGGCGATTGTCGATTCGTGCCATAACAACACTCATGTTTGCTCCTATCAAATCAAGTTTTTC
>JAXIZX010000329.1:0-3368 GCA_036303765.1 Collinsella sp.
AAACGGCAGGGCCAGGCGAGCAACTCGTCCGGTCTCGGGCGCATCGCCCCTTGCCGGATTCAGATTCGACAAGGGGCGACCATTGTGCAATCGCAAGAAGATGACGGGGCGGAATGTCAATCCTGGTCTAACAGAGCCTTTTCTAATTATGACAAAAGGATTGCCCCCTTGTCGCATCGCCATATCGCGCGCTTACGCCACGCCGTCGCGGGCAAGCTCCTCGGCCAACGCCTCGGCAGGCATGGCCATAATCGTGTCGAGCTCGGCGTCCACCTCGGGAATACGCTTCACCTTGAGTTTGCGCACCAGATCACCACGGCACATCACGTGCATCGGCTCACGCAGTGCGCACAGGTCATCGAGCGGATTCTTGCGCGTCACCAGGATATCGGCGGCCTTGCCGCACTCGATCGTGCCAGTATCGCCGCCCAGCCCCAGCAGCTCGGCATTAACCTGCGTGGCTGTATGCAGTGCGAAGGCGTTGCTCACGCCGACATACTTGGCAAAATAGGCGACCTCGCGCCACATGTCATACTGCGTCACGAACGGGCAGCTTGAGTCCGTGCCAAGGCCCACCTTAACGCCAGCTTCCAGTGCGGCACGGGCGCTCTCGATGATGCCCGAGCACACGATGTCGCCGTTCTTCTTTTGCGTATCGGTAGAATGGGTCTTTTCCGGATCGAGCAGTACAAACGGCAGCGCCGGGCTGATAGTGCAGGTCACACTCGGCGCGCGCCCCTCAAGCTGTGTACCCGCGGCGCCACGGTACAGCTCCAGGATCTCGGGCGTCAGCGGAGCGCCGTGCTCAATCGTGTCAACGCCGGCCTCAAGCGCGGCCTTCACGCCCTCGGTACTCTCAACATGAGCCATAACAGGAAGGCCCATATCGTGCGCCGCCTTGCACGCCGCCGCGGCAACCTCCACCGGCATACGCAGCACGCCCGGCTCACCCACCTCGGTCGCATCGAATACACCGCCCGTTACGAACAGCTTAATGACGTCGGCACCGCGCGCATACAGGTCGCGCACCTGTTCGGCTGCCTCGGCGGGACTGTTTGCCACCTGGGCGAACAAGCCCGCACCATGGCCGCCCGGAACCGTGACGCCCGTTCCCGGCGCCACCAGGCGAGGACCTTGATACTTGCCGGCATCGATAGCATCGCGCACGGCCAGATCGGCAAACAGTGGGTCGCCCGCGCCGCGCACCGTGGTCACGCCGCTTGCCAGTTGTTGTTGGGCGCTGCCCTTAAGAATATGGCGCACGATGGCGCGCCCCACGGGGTTATCGAGCTTCTTCATCAACGCACCCGCATCGCCCGCCGAAACCGGCTTGCCCGAACCGCACAGGTGCACGTGCATATTGATGAGACCGGGCATGAGATACGCACCACCCAGGTCGATAACCTCGGCACCCGCGGGCGCCTGCGCCACAGCACTCGGCCCCATCCAGGTGATGACGCCGCGCTCAACAGTCACGGCCATATCGGGTTGCGGCTCCATATGTTCCGAACCATCCAGGACGGTCGCATTGATAAACAACGTAGAACGATCGGCAGACGCCATATCGAGCTCCTCCCTCACGATTAACTTGAACATTTGTCCATTATCACCTAGTCCCGCTGGATTGCTGCAGACGCATCGGTTAACGGAGGGAAGAGGGGATGTGGGGGACGGAATACGTTGCAGTCCCACCCCAGCGACGCCAGGGAAATATCTCGATCTGTAACAGATACAGGGTTGTTGGGCCCCTTGATGTTACAGATCGAGACATTCGGTCGACGTTTCACCGGTTTGTCTCGATCTGTAACAATTACGAACTCAAATAACCTCTAAACGTTACAGATTGAGACGAAACCTCTCAGCGCCCATACCACTGGCGTCTCCACTCCTCAGCCAATTCAGCCTGCCGAGGAATACCCGCCAGCCTCATTTTCTCGACCAGCTTCCCCGGGTCTTTGAGTTCGTTAAACGTAAACCGAAGAACCTTGTGCCCGAGCATTGTCAGATGGGACTCCCGTTGACGTTCTGCCACGAATGGGTCGACCGACTCCCGACCCTCGCCGTTCTGCAAGGTGTACTTCCCCTTTCCGTCGAGCTCGCCGATGACACACGTCCCGTCCTCGAGCTGCCAAAAATAGTCGACGCGAAACACCTGGCTCGGATCGAGCGGGTCGCGAAACTCCACCTGCAGCTCCGGAACCGGAAAGCCGTACGCAATAAAGAACGCTCGGAACCGAGACTCGCCGCCGTTTTCGGACAGCCCGTCCGCATACGACGCAATCACCTGTGCCCTGCGATACCCTCGCCTGCCCTCGCAATCGACGCGGAGGCGCTCGCACAAATCCCCACGTGATACGCCTTTCGCCCGCAGTGCAGAATCGGCAATCGCCAACCCGTAGGAGAACGGCGCACGCAGCAAGCAATCCTCCACCGTGCGCCAAAACGACGTCACCCGCACGCCGTCGACGCGCTCGAGCGCGCCCGCAATCTGCGGACGCAACAACCTGCACCCGCCGCTCAACGTCACCGAACAACCCGTCTTAACAAGAAAGCGCGGCCCGAGCAGATCATTCGGCACCTCCAGACCCCATATCAGCGCGGCGTCATATCCCCAAAACGCCCAATCGGGATGAAATTCCGCAAGCCCTTTGATAGTCCTCAGCGCTCGCTCCGCCGGCGTCAATGCATCCCAATCATGCTGAAAACAGAACAGGTACGGCTCGGGCTCCGCGATATCGTCGGTTCCAACATGGCGTCGCAGCCACATGAGCTCGGTATTGTCATGCGTTGCGAGCAGCGCACCTTGCTTGGCCGTCTCCGTGAGCCGCGCGAGCATCCTATTCCGCGCCAACGTGTTGCGAGTCGCATGTTTGTGTTTGAGAACGGTATTAGACACTTTCATCACCACCACGTCAGACAAATGGACCATCGTCACCGTTGCCTCCGCTGACAAATGTCTTGATCTGTAACAGGAAGACAGTCTTTGAGCCTCTAGTTGTTACAGAACAAGATCTTTCGGCAGCCGCCAACCTTCCGTCTCAATCTGTAACAGGTAGGTCGAATTTTGACCTGTAGATGTTACAGATTGAGACATTCCCCCAACCAGGTGCCAAACGTCTCGTTCTGTAACAGTTAGACGTTCTCCAGCCCCCAAACGTTACAGATTTAGACAAACCAGCGGCGCCCAAGCGTTCGTCTCGATCTGTAACAGGTAGACCGGTTTTTTGTCCCTAAACGTTACAGATTGAGACAAAGTCAGGGGCAGCAGGAGACGCCAGTCACATCCCCTACTCCCACTCCTGCTCGTAGATGTTGAGCGACTTTACGTAGCGCCCCTGGGCGCCCATGATGTCGCGGACCAGGCGCAA
>JAXIZX010000330.1:0-1857 GCA_036303765.1 Collinsella sp.
CCACGGCCACCACGATCGCCAAAGCCGCCGCGACCGCCACGGTCGCCGCCACGGCCACCACGGTCGTCACGGCCGCCGCGAGGACCGCGATCCTCGTCCAGGCCCATGGCGACGAGCGGAGCGATAACCTTATCGAGAGCGGCCATCAGCTCGGTGGCCTCCTCGTAAGAAAGCTCGGGCAGGAGCTTCTCCTTCTTGTTGGCAAGCTCGACCAGGCCCTCAGCGGCATCCTCGGCGGCGAAGACAACAATCTTGCGCATATCGCCCTCGGCGTCGTCGATGCGGCCGACCAGATCGGCAGCCTCGGCCTCAGCCATCAGGCCATCGAGCTCACGAAGGCGCATGCCCAGCAAGTCGGACATTTCCTTCTGCTCCATCTTGGGCTTGAGGTCAAGAAGCTTGATGGCGCGCTCGATGTTCGCCATGCGCTCGGCCTTGGCCTCCTCCTCCTTGGAAATAGCAAAGCGACGGCTACGCAGCAGGCGGGCGGCCTTCTGCATCTTGTCCATCAGCTCTTCGTCATCGTAATCAACGGCGGCCTCGACAACCTCGGCCTCCTCCTCGGCGGAAACCTCGTCAGCAGCCTCAACCTCGGCAGCTTCGGTCTCCACGGTCTCGACTGCCTCGACCTCGGCAGCCATGGTCTCGTTCTCGGTCTCGTTCATGATCTCTTCGTTCTCGGACATGAGACTCCTTCTTGGCCCTCTCGGGCATCATCGCCCCATTCGCGGGGCCCGTCGCGCACTCTTTGCGCTTTAAACATTCATGCCTCTCGGCAAAACGTCCATTAGTTTATGGTGTCGCCATCCAATCTAGCTGCAGAATCTATGTGCACACATTAATGCGACATGTGCGACTCGCGACGAGCGTACACCAGCGACGCCACGAACCCGACCACGGCAATCACGGCCGCCACACGCACGGCAGCTGCAAATCCAATCGCCTGGGCAACGTCCGTCGCAGCGCCAGCGGCGTCGGCGGTCGCCGCAGAACTCGAGAGCAGGCCGATAAACAGCGACGGGCCAAACGATGCGGCAATCATGTTCCACGTGTTGAGCAATGCCGTTCCGTGAGGATGTTCAGCGGCAGGCAGCGTCTCCAAGCCGGCCGTCTGCGAGGGGCTCAGCACCAAACCGACTCCGGCATACACTGCAACGGTCAGTGCCACGACAACGCCGATGTTCATGCTTGCCGCCGTCATCGAGATTGCAGTCTGCCCCACGGCAATCAGGGCAAAGCCGACCGGCAGCAGCGGCCATGCGCCACGGGCGTCCATCACGCGTCCGCCCACAATCGAGGTCACGGCGTTGCAGGCAATTGCCGGCAAAATGAGCAGGCCCGCAACAAGTGCGGTCATGCCGTATGCGCCCTCAAAATAGAGCGGCAATAAAACACTCATCGAGAACGTTGTCATCATCGACACCACCACAAGCAGGCACGCAGGCCAAAAACGAACGCTCGCCATGGGACGCACGTTAAGCACCGGATGCTCGAGTTTGAGCTGACGGGCCGCAAACAGGCCGAGCAGCACAATGGCGGCGAAAAGCGCCACAATGCCGGCAATCAGATTGGTCGAGAACTCGCCTACGGAATACACAAATGCCGTAATGCCGGCGGCGAGCAAAACAACCGACAGAATATCAAGCGTGGTGTTCGAGCGCTCTCCGACATTCTGAACAAGCTTAACGCCCGCCGCAGCGACCACAATGCCGCCCACCAGCGGCACTACGAACACCGCCCTCCAGCCAAATAACGTGCACATAAGACCGCTAATCACGGGTCCAAACGCCGGTCCTAGCGTAATGCAGGCGCCGCCCAGGCTCAGATACAAACCGAGCTTCTCGCGCGGGGCGCAAG
>JAXIZX010000331.1:0-4264 GCA_036303765.1 Collinsella sp.
ACGGGGCGGAATGTCAATCCTGGTCTAACAGAGCCAAAGATAATCTTGCCGTTGTTGCCCAGGTGCGAATGCACGTGCGTGGAAGTCGCAACGGAGGAAAGGTCATTCCACCTGGGGTTAAGCACGTCGCGCGCGGTCTCGGTCTTGTTGCCGTTCGCCTCCACATCGTCCTTGGTGGTATACAGCTGGTCGATATAGGCCAAGCGCGCGGTTCCCTTATTAAAGGACCAATAGCCGTCATCTTTGACCAGAGCGCCGCCGTAGTTGGCGATCTCGTGCCCCTCAAACTCCACAACGGCATAGTCGTCCTTCGGCTTGCCGTTTGCGCCCATCGCCACAAACTCGTCCTTGTAGTAATAGACGTCGTTGCCCTGCGGCTTTACCGTCGCGCGCTGGGTGCATTCCTTGTCCGTGTAGATAGGCGTGATTTTTTGGAAGTAATAGTAGCTGTTGGTATCGGCGGGCTCAAACTCGGCGACAACATCGCCCAGCTCGCCGCCCGACCACTTGTTGGCCAGGAAGTAGACCGTCTGGTTGTCGGCGTCCTTGTGGTCATCGATATACTTCTTGAGCACCTTATCGGGCGTAAACAGGTTGTTGCGTGCTTCGTCCTTGACGCTCGAGGTGTATTTAATCTGAATAGGCTTGATGTCATTGAGCGACGTGCGCTCAAAGATCCCGTTTTCCATGTCCACGTGATAGCGGATCAGCGGAATCAGCGATGCGGGGATCTTAACCGTCACGATATCGCCCTGCTGCGCATTGGCAGAGCGCTCGACGGTGATGACCAGGTCCTTGGCCACGCCCGAAAACTCGTACGTGTCCGTATTGCCCTTGGTTGTCTTGGTCACTTCATCAAAGGGGACGCCATTAATCTGAGCGCTGACAAACGTATCGACCTGCATAAAGTCGCCCAGCTCATCACTGAAGGTGATGTAGCCGGACTTGCTCTCGTCGTAACCATCCTCGATCTGAGTGGGAGAGCCCTTGCCCGAGGTGATAGAGCTCGAGATATCATCAAACACCTTCTTGAGCTCATCGGCATTCGACGCAGCCTTGTAGAAATCGGAATTCTCGGTGCGCTTACCAAGCTCATTGGTTGTGTAGGACGTGGCGTTTGGATAGTTGCTCGACACGGCGTGCATGAACTTGTTTTCGTCGCTCGTCCAGTAGTTCGTAGGCTCGTCAGCGGGATTCGCATCATCAAAAATGCCGATGGTGTAGACCGTAGCGCCTTTCCCCTTCATTTTCTTGGCGGCGACTATGGCATTATTGGCAACCGTAGGGTTAAAGTTCCTGACGTCTGTGGGCGTGCCGTCCGTAAAGAACACAACTACCTTCTGGGCATCCTCGCGGCCCGACATGTCGCGAGCAAGTTCAAGGCCGTAATCAGCCCGCGTGGCACCGGCAGGTTCGATGTAGCCGACCGTATTCTTAAGTTCCGTCGCAGCGCTATCAACACACGGCGTCAGGCTCTTCATGGTCTGCGAGTAGTTGTGCGTGTATCCCTGACGATCGCGATACGTATCGTTGCCGATCTCGTTTTTCTTTGCACCCGAAAACTTAACGATGGCAACCTGATGCCGCTTATTCGTATCTTTAATGCTCTTGTTTTGCTCGGCGATGGTGTCGATAAAGGAACTGGCAGCTGCCTTGAGTGCGTCGATGCGTTTGGTCGAATCGCTGTCACCCATGTCATTATCCATCGACCCGGAGGCATCAAGCACCATCACGATATCGAGCGGTTTAGTGACCAGCGACGTTGTGTCAGAAGTCGAAGACATCGTGGAGAGCGTCGTCACAAAGTCGGACTTTTCGTCCTGCGCTGGCTCGACCGTCTTGTCCGTCCAGATTCGGCCTACATAACGTGTCGTCAGGTCCTGCTCGCCGCCCGACGCCCAGTACTGCCAGCGGCCGGTGGTGTCAGGGTCGACTATCTTTCCGCTCACCGTCGGTCCGTCCATTCCGGTGCTGGACCTGGCGTTGGCCTCGGGCAGCATGGCAAATGCCGCAGCCGGCAACACCAGCACTACGGCCAGTATCACCGCCAAGAGACCCCTCGTGTACTTACTCATCGCGTCTCCCTTCTCGCGGTCTCAGACCTTGCAACAGCCTAAAGTTACGAAATGAGACACAATTTGGGCAGGTGACACATGTTCCAGATTCTGTTTTGGGCGTGAGACAAATGTCTCACCAAAGTTGAGACACGGCGTTTTCGCAGGAAAACGGGTGCGACTCAAAAGTCGTGAGCGCGCACAGCGGCAAACGGCGCTATGTGGGGCCTTGCGGGAGCAAAATGATCCGTTTTCCTCCGTCCCCGGGGAATCAGCTGGCGATGCCCGCCACGAAACTGGCCCATCTACTACGTTTGACCCGATACCCCTGACCATACCCACGTTTTACTAAAAACCGCAGGCGTTCTACCTGCTGTTTTGTTTTTGCGTTGTTCGCCATGGTTAAGGGCAGCGGCTTAAACGTAGTAGATGGGCCCATTTCGTGGCAAACGGGTCACGCGGCAGCTCTCGCAAGGCCAAAATGATTCGTTTCCCTCCGTCCACGGGAGTTCAAGGCTGTTACGGATATGATGCCATTTCAAAACTATGCCGGATTACGGGGCTAAAGTCGGGACCCTCATCCATACCCTCATTTTTTGAAAAACGGCAGGCTATCTACCTGCGGTTTTGTTTTTGGGATTTTCCGTATGGTGGGAGGTTCGCTATCCAGCCCCGTAATCCGGCATAGTTTTGTTCGTGGCAGCCCAACCGCGCGTTCACGCGCGGGGCCGGTGGGGCATTTTTGCCCCACCGGCCCCTGTTCCAGCGCTATTCCAGCTTGGTTTCTACCGTGGGAGTCTTATCCGCCGCAACTGGAGTACGGGCGGTGTCCATACTCAGGCAGTGTTTGGGGCAGCTTTCGATGCACTCGCCGCACACCACGCAGGCATACGGATCGATCGACCACGTTCCGCCCTTTCGATCGACCGCGAGCGCGCCCGCCGGGCAGCGACGCGCGCACATGCCGCAGCAAATGCACACGTCCATGTCGTTAACGATGTGCCCGCGCAGGCGCTCGGGCGCCGCGAGCTTCTCCTGCGGATAGCACACCGTTACCGGCTGCTTGACCATAGAACCCAAGGCCGTCTTGGCAAATGTCAGCAAACTCATGCCGCGCCTACCTTTCCGTGCAGCTAATGCAGGGGTCGATGGTCAGGATAATCATGGGCACGTTGGCAAGGAGCACGCCCTGCAGTGCATGCGTCAGACCCGCCAGGTTCTGCGACGTCGGCGTGCGCACGCGAAAACGGTCCAGGTTCTTGGTGCCGTTGCCGCGCACATAGTAATACGCCTCGCCGCGCGGCTGCTCAATCACAACCTCGCCGCGCGCGCCGTCGGCCGGCGTGAGCTTGGTGCGCCTGCCGATTCCGTCGTGCGGTATCTTGCCCACAAGCTCCTTAATGATGTCCATGGCCTGCGTGACCTCGGCACAGCGCACCTGGCAGCGGGCATAGCAATCGCCATCGGTAGCAACGATGGGCTCAAACGCAGCCAGATCCGCATAGGCGCCGTCGTCAAACATGCGCACGTCGTAATCCACGCCCGATGCGCGCCCAAACGGACCGACCATCGAAAGCTCCAGCGCATCTTTCTTGCTGATCACACCCACGCCATGCAAGCGCTCGCCGCAGCTGTCATCGTCCAAAAACGTATGCACCAGGGCCTCGTAGTCGGGACGCATGGCATCGAGCGTCTGGACAATTCCGGCCAGCTCGGAGTCCTCGATATCGTGCTTCAGGCCGCCGATCTCGTTAATCGACAGAATCACGCGGCCGCCGCAAGTGCTCTCAAAGATCTTGAGAATCTGCTCGCGCAGAGTCCACGAACGATAGAACAGTGCCTCGAAGCCAAAGGCATCGGCGAGCAGGCCCAGCCACAGCAGATGCGAGTGGATGCGCGAAAGCTCGTGCAGAATGGTGCGGATATACTGCACGCGGCCGGGCACCTCGATGTCGAGCATGCGCTCGCAGGCGCTGGCATAGCCATAGCTGTGACCCACGGCGCAAATGCCACAGATGCGCTCAGCGATGTAGCCAAACTGGTGCATATCGCGCTTTTCGGTGAGCTTCTCGAGTCCGCGGTGAACAAAGCCGATCTGCGGAATTGCCTCGATGACGCGGTCGTCCTCGATCACCAGGTCCAGATGAAGCGGCTCGGGCAGCACCGGGTGCTGCGGGCCAAACGGAATAACGGAGCGATGTGCCATGGAC
>JAXIZX010000332.1:0-17216 GCA_036303765.1 Collinsella sp.
CCTAGCGGGCGGCGGGATCAACCGAAGAGGAAACCAAGCGGGGGCGCCAGGCGCCCGGATGCGTCATGCCGAAATGGCGCGAAGCACGCGGTTGACAAAACTATAGAGACACGTCCCAGGAAAACCCGTAAGTAAGAGATTCAACCCAAAAAAGTCCTTGCATCAAAGAAAGTCTTCCCTTATAGTACTACTTCGTCACGGGGGCGTAGCTCAGCTGGGAGAGCGCTTGACTGGCAGTCAAGAGGTCAGGGGTTCGATCCCCCTCGTCTCCACCATCGTGAATGCAAAGGCCTTCGGTATTCCGAAGGCCTTTTTTCATGCCAAAATACCTTGCGCCGCAATCCCTTCCTATGCCAACAAGAAGTTGCACAATTTATTTCACATGTCTGTACATAGTTTGTTAGACAAACGCGATTAACAGTGCATCTCTCTGCTCCGTCTGGGCTTCAGGAACGCCCCTAATCACCGCCATTACCTCAATAAGCTGCATCAATGTGAACAACATCCCAAAACAACACCGTTGAACACGCTAAATGAACGATATGTTGTCCGTCATTAGCCAAATCAGTTTTGCGACCAGCTTGTGCTAGGATACCTAACGTTACATGAGTTCAACTGCGCTCACGGCTTTAGCAAGCCACAAAGCGCAGGGTCGATCAGCATCCGGCCGTAACGGCGGTGCTAGAAACACCACGAGCTCCAATAAGAAGGTCACGCGGCTCTTTTTATTTGCGTTGATTTATTTATGAGATGCAAATTCTAGAAGTTCGTATGACAAATCGTAGCAGTCCTACAGCTGTTTGCGTGCGGTCCAGTTTTGTTCCCGCTTGACTGGTTCGCACGCAGCCAGCTGGGGTCGCGGTCATTTTGCGATACACGTCCGCGTCTCTAGCAACTGCACTCATACATACCGTTCACGGTGGGGCAGAGCCACGTGCTTGTCTAACTGGGCTCAGGGTTTGAATATGGAGCGCCTTCGCGCACAAGCGCCCTGGCGAAGCCATACCCAAACCCCGTGAGCCACACGTAAGACAGCAAGGGGGTGGTGCTCGTGTGGTATGTGATCCAGGTCATTAACGGTCGCGAAGACGTAATGCGCGAGCGCATCGAGCATGTGGTGCCGGCTGGCGCCATGCAGGAGCTCTTTTATCCCCAATTTCAAACCGAAATCAAGGTACACGGCGAATGGGTCAACACAACCAAGCCGCTCTTTCCCGGTTATCTTATCTGCGATACTGCAGATCCCCGCACCGTGCAACAGTCTTTGTTGCGCATGGACGATTTTGCCCGGGTGCTATCCCAGGACGGTCAGTTTGTGCCGCTGGCAAAAGAAGAGACCCAGCTTATTGGCGGCTTTACGCATAGGGGAGACCGCGTGGTGCCCATAAGCGAGGCCCTAAAAGACGGCGACCAAGTCGTAGTTACGGCAGGTCCGCTGCTGGGCCACGAAGGCCTTATCAAAACCATTAACAGACGCAAGAGCACTGCTTATTTGGAGCTCGACTTGTGCGGCCGACGCGTAACCACCCGCGTTGGCCTTGCGGTGCTTTCAAAAGAGCAGCGCGTTATGCGCAATCACAGAAGAGCGATCGCCTAGCTGCAAGCTCGCAAGCGGACGACCGAAGGCAAAAAGTATCGGGGGAGGGGCTCTTGGAGCCTACGATGATGACCATGGCACAGGGCGCGCGGGAGACGCGCACGGCCGCCACGGCGAATTCCGTCACTGCCGCAGCCGGTGCTGCGGGGGATTACCTTACAAACGAAGAAGCGTACAAGATGCTGCGCGGTGCCAACTCCGGCGTGAAGCCCGAGCTTGGGCACAGGCTCTACCGCGTTGTTAAGCGTACGGTGGACATTGTCGCCGCCGGCGGAGCCCTGGTGTTGCTCTTTATTCCCGGGGTAATTCTGAGCGTGGTCATTTGCATAAAGAGCCCGGGCGCCAGCCCCCTATATTCACAGTGGCGCGTGGGCCGCGTGCGCAAAGACGGCACGTTCTACCTGTTTAAGATCTACAAGTTCCGCAGCATGGTTCCCAACGCAGACCAAATGCTCAAGGACTTGCAGGCCCAAAACGAGGCCACTGGCCCCATGTTTAAAATGAAGCACGACCCGCGCATTATTCCCGGTGTGGGTAACTTCATTCGCAAGCACAGCATCGACGAGCTGCCCCAGCTCATCAACGTGTTCTTGGGCCAAATGAACCTCATTGGCCCGCGCCCCGGCCTGCCGCGCGAGGTTGCCCTGTACAGCGAGCACGACATGAAGCGCCTGGCGGTAAAACCCGGCTGCAGCGGTCCTTGGCAGGTAATGGGCCGCAGCTACCTGGGCTTCAACGAAATGGTTGAGCTGGATCTTGACTATATAGAGAATCGCAACCTGCGCCAGGACCTGCGGTTGATATTCGGCACGCTGAAGACGATGTTCTCTGGGGAAGGTGCCGTGTAGCATGCGCATCGCCATGATAGGCCAAAAGAGAACGGGTTCGCGCGAGGGCGGCGTAGAAGTGGTGGTAGGCGAGCTTGCTCGCCGTATGGCAGACCTTGGTCACCAAGTAACCTGCTACGACCGTATGGGCGAAGGAGCTCCTTCCGAGCCCTACGAGAAGGATGGCTACCGCATCGTTCCCGTAAAGGCTCTGGACATCAAGGGGCTCTCTGCGCTCACGAGCAGCTTTGCCGCAACAAGGGCCGCCATCAAAGACGGGGCAGACGTAATTCACTATCACGCAGAGGGGCCGTGTGTCCCCCTTCGTTTTGCGCGTTCCGCGGACATCAGGACCGTGGCAACGATCCACGGCCTGGACTGGCAGCGTGCAAAATGGGGCGGCTTGGCTTCCAAGTACATCAAGTTCGGCGAGGCGACGGCGGCCAAGTGCGCGGATGCGCTCATCGTGCTTTCCCGGGGCAATCAGGAGTACTTCAAGGAGGCTTACGGCCGCGAGGCTACGCTCATTCCCAACGGCATCACTCCCGAGGCGGATCTTCCCGCGAAGGAGATCTCCGAGCGCTTGGGGCTCACCCAGGGCTCCTATGTCCTCTACCTCGGTCGCATTGTGCCCGAGAAGCGACCGGAACTGTTGGTGGAGGCGTACAAGCAGGTAAAGACGGATAAGCGCCTGGTTATCGCGGGCGACTCCTCCGATACGGACGACTACGCCGTGGCGCTCAAAGAGGCTGCCGCGTCCGACCCCCGCGCGCTCTTTACCGGCCACGTTGAGGGCAACCTGCTCTCCGAGCTGTACTCCAACGCGTATTGCTACGCGCTCCCCTCCGACGTTGAGGGCCTGCCCATGAGCTTGCTGGAGGCCATGTCTCACGGTGCGGCATGCATTACCTCGGATATTCCCGAGTGCGCGGATGTTCTGCAGGGTTGCGGGCTCACGTTCCCACACGGAGACGCGGGGGCGCTGCGCGACGTGCTTGAAGGCCTGATAGCGGATTCTGCCCAAGCGGAGAGGCTGGGCGCCATGGCACGTGACCGCGCGATTAATGGCTATGACTGGAACAGCGTCGTCCAAAGGACGCTTGCTTTGTATGAGGGTGTTGCGTAATGAAGATCCTTCTTGTAAATAAGTTTCATTGGCGCAAGGGTGGAAGCGAGACGTACTACTTTGCTCTTGCCGATGGTCTTCGCGCTCTTGGGCATGAAGTTGCCTTCTTCAGCATGGAGGATGAGCGTAATGAGCCGACTGAGTGGTCGCGTTACTTTGTAACGAATCGCGACTATAACGGACCGAGCTCTATTGTCGATAAGGCGAAGGCCGCGCAGGCACTTGTGTATTCCAAAGAGGCGCGCGAGAAGTTCGATGCGCTGTGCCGTGAATTCCAGCCCGATGTAAT
This sequence comes from Collinsella sp., assembly GCA_036303765.1. Taxonomy (GTDB): domain Bacteria; phylum Actinomycetota; class Coriobacteriia; order Coriobacteriales; family Coriobacteriaceae; genus Collinsella. Next base: position 3,840 of record JAXIZX010000332.1, read on the forward strand.
CCATCTCAATCTCACTCATAGGCAGATTACGTTTTCCATCTTGGACGCTCCTTGGCTAAAGCAGCATCCAACGCCGGTTGTGTATACCTCGCACGACTTGATTCTTGCTTGCCCGAGCTATCTTATGCTTGATTCCGAGGGCAACGTTTGCGATTCGTGTCTCGGGGGTCATTTTGGCAATTGCCTTAAGAAGAAGTGCGTAAAGGGTTCGATCGCAAAAAGCGCGTTAGCGGTGGCTGAGGCGGAGTGGCTTAAACGGCACAAAACCTATTCACGTCTCGATCGCATCATCTGCCCGAGTGAGTTCATGCGGAACAAGTTTATTGAAGCGGGGCTTCCCGAGCGTCAGCTTGTCCTCATGCGGAATTTCCTGAATCCCGATTCGATGTCACGGGAAGTTGCCAACCAAAATAATGAAGATCCCTACACGCTGTATCTGGGACGCCTTTCTCGCGAGAAAGGCGTGTTAACGCTCGTGCATGCTTTTGAGAAGGCGGCACCGGTGATCCCTGATTGGCGTCTTGTTATTGCAGGCGATGGCCCTGAATGTGATGCTGTGAAGGTCAAAGTTTCCGCAATGCCAAACGAAATAAGCTCGAGGATTGAGCTGGTTGGATATAAAACCGGTGACGCCCTGCGCGGACTTGTGAATCGAGCCACTCTGGCGGCTGCGCCGTCAGAGTGGCTCGAGAACGCGCCATATGCGGTTCTCGAGGCACTCGCCGCGGGCAAGCCCGTTATCGGTACGAACATGGGCGGAATACCCGAGCTGGTACGTGAGGGTGAAACGGGCTTCCTGGCTGAAGCCCACGATGAGGCAGGACTCGCAGATGCAATCCGTAGGGGTGCGGCGGTGGCCGCCGATCCTGCGGCTTACGCCGCGATGAGCGCGCATTGCCGTTCATTCGTGGCAGAGAACTGTAATCAAGAGAAATACATCCGGAATCTCGTCTCCCTGTATCAAGAACTAATTGACCGGAAGGTGGTGGCCTAACCCATGGCCGAGAAGAAACTCAACGGAACCGTAATCGTAACGTACCGCTGCAACGCGCGCTGCACCATGTGCAACCGCTACAAGGCTCCCAGCCGTCCGGAGGAGGAGCTCTCCCTCGACGTGATCAAGAAGCTCCCGCGCATGTACTTCACCAACATCACCGGTGGCGAGCCCTTCATCAGGACCGACCTTGCGGATATCGTGCGCGAGCTGTACAAGAAGTCCGACCGCATCGTCATCTCCACCAACGGCTTCTTCACCGACCGCATCATCGCCCTTGCCGAGGAATTCCCCCAGGTGGGAATCCGCATCTCCATCGAGGGTCTGCAGCAGACCAACGATGAGATCCGCGGTCTCCAGAACGGCTTCAACCGCGGCTACGAGACGCTCAAGAAGCTCGTGGAAATGAAGCACCCGGACGTGGGCTTTGGCATGACGGTGCAGGATCGCAACGCTGCGGACTTGGTGCCGCTGTACAAGCTTTCCGACGAGCTCGGCATGGAGTTCGCCACCGCCAGCCTGCACAACAGCTTCTACTTTGTCGAGGCGAAGAACATCATCAAGGACCGTCCCATGGTGGCCCAGAACTTCGAGGACCTGGTAAACGAGCTCCTCAAGTCCAACGAGCCCAAGAAGTGGTTCCGCGCGTACTTCAACATGGGCCTCATCAACTACATCTATGGGCAGAAGCGCCTGCTCCCGTGCGATATGGCGTTCGACACGTTCTTCATCGACCCCTACGGCGACGTCATGCCCTGCAACGGCACCAAGGAGAAGCTCGTTATGGGCAACCTTAACGACGAGTCTTGGGATGAGCTGTGGGAGAGCGCCCAGGCCGAGAAAGTGCGCGGCTGCGTGCGCCACTGCGACCGCAACTGCTGGATGATCGGCTCCGTGTCTCCTGCCATGCACAAGTACATCTGGAAACCCGCGTCGTGGGTGCTGGCGCACAAGCTCAAGCCCGGCAAGAAGTTCGACATGCACGAGCTCCCCATCGTGCGCGACTACGAGTCGGGCAAGGTGACGAAGGAGGAGCTGGACGCTCTTTCCACCTGCGACATGCACGCCGCGATCAACGACGGCCTTTCCGACGCAAGCCGAGCCGACGCGCACGTGTACGAGACTGAGGAGGCGCTGTAGTGCAGCCGGGTGGAAAAATCGAATGCAAAAATTCAGAAATAGCGGTTGCTCGATATCAATCGGAGGAAACACGTGAAAGTATCCTGCATAACCAGGCACGCAATCTCTAATTATGGCTCCCTGCTCCAGGCATATGCGACACAACGAGCGGTAGAGAGCTTGGGGCATGAGTTCGAGATTATGGACTATGTACCTGCTTGTGAGGACGTATCCCAGCAGGTGAGGACGCTTCTTTCGACAAAGCCGTCCTGGAACGGGAACCCGTTGAAGAAGTCTGTCTACAGACTTCTGATGGAGCCTGAGACAAGGGTGGCGGGCAAGCGGTTTGCGCGTGAGCGTTCCCAGCTGCTTAAGATGAGCCCTCACTATGCATCCCTGGAGGAGCTGAAGGCTAATCCGCCCAAGGCCGATGTCTATATGACTGGAAGCGATCAGGTGTGGGGTCCCATCAGCTCGGGCGCATACGACCTGTCATACGCGCTTGAGTTTGCTCCCGAGGGCGCAAGGCGCATCTCATATGCGGCAAGCTTTGGTAAGAAGAATATCCCGGATAGCGTGCGCCCCAGGTTTCTCGAGGACCTTCGAGCATATGAGGCCGTGTTCGTACGCGAGGATGCCGCGCGCGAGCAGCTTGCCTCGTGGGGCATAGAGGCCGGACAGGTTGTCGATCCCACGCTGCTGCTTGATGGCGAGGCGTGGAGAAGGATGGCGGCACCTGCCCCGAAGGGCGAATACATCCTCGTCTACCAGATTCACAGCGACCCGACGGTGGGGCAGTACGCCGTGAAGGTTGCCAAAAAGCTTGGCTTGCCCCTGATACGGATCTCCGCAAGCCTGCACCAGGCCTCACGCGAGGGCAAGTTCAAGTGGCTGCCGACGCTTGCTGAGTTTCTCTCGTATGTCGACAACGCAGCATGCCTAGTCACGGACTCGTTCCACGGTACGGCTTTTGCCATAAATCTCAATACGCCGCTGGTAGAAGTGCTGCCCAAGAACGGAACCTCGAGCAGGAACGTGAGTATTCTGCGACTCACGGACCTCACGGACAGAGTGCTTCAGAATCTAGATGATGTCGAGTTAGCATCCAAGCAGATTGACTTTGGTCGGGTCAACGACGTGATGGGTGCGGAGAGGGAGAAGTCCCTAGCGCAGCTCAAGAGCATGATTGAGGAGTAGGGCATTGTCAAACGTTTGCACTAGGACGGTATGCAAGAAGGATATGTGCGCTGGCTGTATGGCCTGCGTCGATTCATGCCGACATGGAGCGATTGCCATTGAGGATACGATTGAGGCGTATAACGCCCGTATTGATCCTACAAGGTGCGTGGGATGTGGACTGTGCGAGAAAACGTGTCCCCAGATGGTATCCCCATCTTCGTTGCGTCCTCTCGAGTGGCTACAGGGGTGGGCGAAAGATACATCGCTCAGAATGTCATCTTCGTCCGGGGGTCTGGCTACGGCCATCTCGGAGGCGTTTGTGGCGTCAAATGGATTAGTGTGTTCATGTGCACAGGAGGGCGGTGAGTTCCGGTTCCACCTCACTTCTGATGCGGATTACTTGAGGAGGGCCCAAGGCTCCAAATACGTCAAAAGCAATCCGCTTGGTGCGTACCGCGAGGTTAGGGAGGCCCTGCAAGGTGGTCAAAGGGTTCTCTTTATCGGTCTTCCTTGTCAGGTTGCCGCGATGCGTAACTTCGTTGGAAGCCGTTTAGCCGATTCCCTTTACACCATCGACCTTATCTGTCATGGTTCACCGTCCCCCAAGGTCCTGAGCCGATTCTTGGAAGAGACAGGTAACAACCTGTCTAATGAGCTGATACTGGACTTTCGAAAGAAAGTCCAGTTTCAGCTCCGCTATCGCGGAGCTGAAACTGTGGGTAGGACGGGTGTCCGCGATCGCTACTCGATTGCTTTCCTCTCGGGTTTACCGTATACGGAAGGCTGCTACTCCTGCCGCTACGCCAAGGGTGATCGTGTCGCCGATATTACGCTTGGCGATTCATGGGGTAGCGAGCTTTCTGATGAGGTCGCGAACGGGATATCCCTCGCACTTGTGCAGACAGACAAGGGTCGAGAACTGTTAGAAATGACGGACCTTGAGCTTTTGCCGGTTGATCCTGGTCTAGCTGTGGCCAACAATGAACAGCTTCAACGTCCTTCGACGAAGCCTATAGAAAGAAATACCTTTATGGACGGCTTTCGTAACGGGGTACGGGTTAACCGACTCGTTCTCAGGGCGAGGCCAAAAGACTGCGCCAAGTACTTGGTCAAGGATATACTGCTTGCACTGGGTTTGCTCAGGGGTTAACACATCGAGAGCGTTTGCTTTAGGCATTAATGATAAGGTAATCCATATGTTGAGTAATTCCAAGGTGCCAAAGTGCGTCGTATTAATGGCGTCATACAATGGCATCCCATTTATTTCAGAACAAATTGACAGCATTCTCTCGCAGGCTGAAGTTGACGTACGTCTTTTTGTCCGTGATGACGGGTCATCTGATGGTACTCGTGATCTTCTGCAGCGCTATGCAGATGAGGGCAGTCTGACTTTGTTAACAGGAGAAAACCTAGGACCTGCTTTAGGGTTTTTGACGTTGTTGCGGAATGCTCCCGAAGCTGATTACTATGCGTTTTCCGACCAAGATGATATTTGGGATAGCGATAAACTGATAACTGCGATTAAACAGCTTAAGAAGCAGGAGAATTTGGCTCTTTATCATTGCAATTCAAGACTTGTAGATTCAGCTGGTAATGAGATGGGCCGGTTAACCTATGGGCAACAAAGGTGCATATCTTATCGAGATAACGACCCTCTCAACCAGCTTTGCATTGGGTCACCTATGGGATGTACGCAAGTATTTGATAGGCGTATTTGGGAAGTTGTTTGCTTGCATGAGCTGCCCCATCCCGTCATCATGCATGATAAGCTGATAGCTAATCTATGCGTGCTGCTGGGTTATCGGATTGTTTTCGATGCTTCTCCTCATATGGGATATCGCCAGCATGGTCGTAATGTGGTCGGTGTGAGTACTGATTTACCATCTAAAGTGATTGAGAAAATCAATAGTTTTTGTCATCCGCGAGAGATTACTCTTGCAAAGCAAGTTACTGGACTTCTTTCAACTTATTCCGACTGCATTCTTCCTCCAGAGCGTGCTCTTGGAGAGTTGGTATCGAAAATGGACGCTTCTTTCATGGCTAGGTGCAGGGTTTCTTTCTCTTCGAGGCTGAATTTCGGCAGTCTACAAGAGGGCCTTTTCAATAGATCTCTCCTCTTGTTTGGGAAGCGATGATATGAGTAAAAGTATCCCCAAACCGCACAATAGTGGGTACGTCCTAGCGCTTGCCTTTTGCGACTATCTCAAGGACAAGACCGGCACCCCAAAGGCTATTATGGCGAGTCAGCAGGCCATGGCGTCGCACGGCATAAGTTACGTCTATCTCCACTCGGTTAAGAAGACCCTGTTCAGGGACGACCAGATGCTATTTTGCGAATTCGGGGTTACGGTCGACGGGGTGGAGGCTGGTGTTTTCAGTATTGCCCAGGTGTGCGAGGCCCTTTGCAGCTGGCAAAAAAGCGGCTTCAGCCTTCTTGAGCTTCATATCCACCACCTTCTGTACGTGAGCCTTGAGAAAGTCTCCGAACTGCTAAAAGTTACAGGCAAAACACCGGTCAGGGCCTTTCTCCACGACTATTACCTGTGTTGTACAAGCTATAACCTCCAAAATAGGAGCGGCTTTTGTGACAGCTCAAGGCTCGGCGACGCTCCCTGCGAGAAATGCCCCCACTTCAGTAACAGCCTTCGTGTGGAGTCGAAGATCCAAGGGCTGTTTGACTCCATCAAAAATCTCCGTTTTGTTGCACCTTCGACCTATACGAAGAATCGGTTTCTCTCATTCAGGCCCCAATACGAGGGCCTTGTTGATGTAATACCGCACCAAAAGCTGCTTGGAGAGTATCTGGGCAACAGAGGTCCTCTGAACGCAGGGGAGCGCATCAGGGTTGCCTTTCTGGGGATGCCGAGGAAGACAAAGGGCTGGGAGACCTGGCTTCGCCTCGTATCTGCGGTCGATGAACAAGAGTACGAGTTCTTCGTCTTCAACAGCTCGAACGATATGTATCCAGGGATGAACAAGCGGTTTGTCGAATTTGATGAGAAGCACCCAAATGCCATGACCGACTCTCTCAGGGAGTGCGAGATTGCCATCGTTGTCATGTGGCCATCTTGTCCAGAGACCTATAGCTACACCTGTATGGAATCTTACTCCGCAAACGCTTATACGATTTCGAGTGCATGTGCAGGCAATGTCGCCGACTTTGTCGTTGAGCATGGGTCCGGTTTGGTGCTGAATAACGAGGAGGAGCTAATCGGGCTGTTTAGGGATAAGAGCCGGCTTATCAGGGAGGTCAATCGTTTCAGGAGCGGAAAGCCTGGTCCGCTCGATCTTGTCGATTCAGATGAGATCGTAGACCTGCTTCCATGCTCCTCGGTAGGTCTCAACACGGGAGTTCACATGCACACGAGGCTGATTGAACGTGTGCTGCTGGAGGTACTCAATGCAAGATCATAGGCATGCGAGGCTCGTTATAAATAAAGCGGAGGAGCGGGCTGGTCGAAGAGGTCGTTGGTATCTCCCTAATAAGCAAGGCGTTCTAACCGTTTGCATGGGTGACCTGGCGGATGCGACGATCGTTATAGGTATCTTGGCGCAGGTTTTCTTCCTTGAGTACTATGGTCTGGGGCGATACCTCAACTGGGTAATTACCGGCATGATTTGCGTGAGGGCGCTCTTCTCCGGATGGAAATATAGCGGTAGAGCGCTACTACTTGGGCTGATTACCGTTGCAGGGTGGCTGTCTGGTGCCCTCTTGGGTGGCAATATGGAAACGTTTAGGGCGAATATTTTGCTGCTCCTCTACCCGTTTGTCTATACGCTTTACTTCTTTCTTTTGGTCACTAACAAGAGGGATTTTCTACTTGGACTCTTTGATGCAGGTTTTCCGGTCTTCAACGCCATATTGCTTCTCAATATGGCGATCATGTTTATCCAGTACTCTACCCATGGGATGATCGCTGCGACAACGAACGACATCAGTTACTTCGAGGACAATATCTCCGGCCTGTTCTCTTATGCGTCCGTCCATGCGGTGGCCCTTTACACTTCATTCGTCGTGCTCTACAACTTCGTCTGGATTAGGAGGCTTCGGGGTCCTCTCTGGCCATCCCTTGCCATCGCTTACAACGTCTGCCTTATCGTCCTGTCCTTCTATCTTGCGACACTCAACGATAATAAGGCGCTCTTCATAATCCTTCCTCTCGTTTTAGTGATGTTCTGGCTTATTTCAGTCATGAGAGGAGAAGCGGATGTTTCGGGTCCCTTCTTTTGGCTTGTCGCCTTGTATTTTATCCTGACAATTGCATACGCCTTGGTGCCTGCGTTCCAGATCCTCGTGGATACGCAAGTGTTTGGTCTGTTCGATATGGTTGGCAGTTCAGCTTCCGTCGGTACTGCTGCCGACGGCAGTAACGAGAGGATTGCTATCATCGGCTTCGCTCTCTTGAGACCGGCTACATGGAGTCTCGGAGAGGGTCTTGGAGCCTCAAGCTTCTACGCGTCCGGGTTCATGTCGTTTAACCACTTTGGTCAAGCGGATATGGGGTCTTTCTTGATTCTCATGGGGGTTTGGGAGACGGCAGCGTATGTAGCGTTTTTCCACTCCGTGGTTAGTGAGTTTATGGAGCAGGAAAAAGGATCTAATGGCCGGATTGTTCGTTTGCTCCTTTTGCTAACAATTCTTATTACCTTTCTGTATACGCAGTGCTTTACAAGGGTGAACTGCTGCTTGTGCCTACTGCTGCTCTGTGGAGCGCTGGCTTGGTCGTGGAATTCCTCGGCTGCAGACTATTTGATTATTGATAGAGACGAAGAACAGGTTTGAACATGAAAATAGGCATTTCCACATTTACGCATGGGGACAACTATGGGCAGAGGCTCCAGAACCTTGCTGTCCAAGAAACTCTCAAACTCTCGGGTGCAGATGTCCTTACGTTCAGACAGAAGGACTCGAGATCTGCCAAATACAAGCTCAAGTCTTTGGCTTCGCTCATTCCAAAGGGGCTTGCCGTTGCCCACATCCAGAGGCATCGTTCGTTTGAGGATTTCAATTCCCGTAACATTTCCTTTAGCCGGGAGGTTATATCTGATTCCAACCCTCCACGTGACATTAAATCCTATGACTTTTTCGTTGCTGGGAGCGACCAAGTTTGGTCTCCGTATTCCCCTGACGCTAACTCCACTATGTTTCTCACGTTTTCGCCAAGAGAAAAGCGCATTGCTTTTTCGCCAAGCTTGGCAGCTCCGACGATTCCCGAGGAGAAGCGTGAGCTGTTCCACGGCTATTTCGACGGGTTTGATAGGCTGTCCGTTCGTGAGCAGAAGAGCGCCGAGCTTATAAACAGTCTGTACGGCTTAAAGGCCGAGGTGTTGATTGACCCAACACTGATGTTTGACGGCTCCTGGTGGGAAAGGTATGAAAAAGAGCCGCACTGCGGGCTTCCAAATGATTATGTATTGACGTACTTCCTCGGGAGTGCAGCTTACGAAGAGAGGGTTGCCGAAATCTGTGATTCACTTAGCTGCAAGAGGGTCGATTTACTAGGGGATGCGCGCTACTACGCCCTCGGGCCTTCAGAGTTCCTCTATGCCGTCCGTCACGCAAAGCTTGTAGCGACAGATTCATATCACGGATCAATTTTCTCGATCTTGTTCGGGAAGCCGCTGATTTATTGCCCTCGTGAGTCCACTGGTCCAGACATGAGCAGCCGATTCGACACGCTAGCCAGCGAGCTGGGTGTTTCTTTCGTTGAGCGGTCAATTCTTTCCGTATGTAATTCGGAACTGCTCGAGAGTGACTATTCAAAGGCGTATGACAGGTTGGCAGCTCAGAGGAAGATCGTTGTTGAATTCCTCGATAGATGTGGATTGAGCATTCCCTCGGAGGCCGCCCGTGGCTAGCCAGCGTAAGGCGGGCGCCCTCCTCGGCTACGCCAACATCCTCGCAAAGAACCTCGTCAACCTCGTCTACACGCCGATGCTACTGTCCTACGTGGGGCAGGCGGACTACGGCGTCTTCCAGAGCTCGAACTCCTTTGTCTTCTCGCTGACGCTCCTGTCCTTCGGCTTCTCCGAGGCCTACGTGCGCTTCTACACGCAGACGGTGGCGCACGGCGGCGAGCGCGACATCCGGCACCTGAACGGCATGTACCTCACGCTTTACGTCGCCGTCACAGCCGCGGCGGTCGCCCTCGGCATGGGCTTCTCCGCAAACGCCGGCGCGGTGTTCTCGGCCGGGTTCACCGAGGCGCAGGTCTCGCTCGCCCGGGAGCTGCTCGCCATCATGACGCTCAACGTCGCCTCGACGTTGTTCACCGTCGTGTTCAATTCCTACATCACGGCGCACGAGCGCTTCGTCTACCAGCAGACCAGGCAGCTCGTCACCACGCTTGCGACGCCGCTGTGCGCCTGGGCCCTGCTGGCCGCCGGTATGGGGCCCGTGGGCGTTGCCCTAGCACAGCTCGCGGTGAACCTCGTCCTGCTCGCCCTCAACGCGCGCTACGCCATCGTCGTGCTGGGCATGCGCTTCGAGCTCAGGGGTGCCGACTGGGGCGTCATGCGCGGCATCGCCGCCTTCAGTGCCTGGATCTTCGGTAACCAGGTCTGCGAGATGGTCAATCAGAGCGTGCCCAACATCATGCTGGGGGCCATCTCGGGCGCGACTGCGGTATCTCTGTTCGCGGTGGCCGTGAACATCCGCCAGGTCTTCTACTCGCTCTCCACCACGATGTCGAACGTCTTCATTCCGAAGGTCAACCGCATCGTCGCCACCTCGGACGACAACGCCGAGCTCACTCGCCTTATGACGCGCGTGGGCCGCTACCAGATGGTACTGTTTTGCTGGGTGTACGGAGGTTTCGCTATTCTCGGGAAGTTTTTCGTGACGAGGTGGGCGGGCCCGGGCTTCGCCGAGGCCTACTGGCTCGTGCTCGCCATGACGCTACCCGTCATGGTGCCCCTCTGTCAGAACGTCGGCATCGAGATCCAGAGGGCCAAGAACATGCACCACGCCAGGAGTCTCGTCTACCTTGCGATGGCGGTCGGGAACGTTGCCTTCACCGCCGCGGCCGCCCCGGCGCTGGGGCCGTGGGCCCCCGCGATCGCCTATGTCGTCAGCATCGTGCTCGGCAACGGACTGTGGATGAACTGGTACTACCAGAAGCGGGTCGGTCTCGACATGCTCTTTTTCTGGAAGCGGAACCTGCCGGTGCTGCTCGCCTGGGCTGCCGTCACCGTCGCCTGCCTCGCTGGCACGGCGGTCCTGCCCGTCAACGGATGGCCCGCGTTCCTCGAGTGGGGCGCCGTTTACAGCGCGCTTTTCGCCATAGCCCTTTGGCTCGCCGTCCTAACGAAGGACGAACGTATCGCGGTCGTCTCTCGTCTCCCGTTCCTTAGATAGGGTCCATCATGAATGATTCCGAGAAATCCCCGAGGGTCGTCTCGCTTGGCGACCGTTGCTGCGGCTGCGGCGCGTGCGCTGCCCGCTGCCCCAAGTCATGCATCTCCATGGAACCCGATGATTGTGGCTTCCTACACCCCACCGTCGACGCCTCCGGGTGCGTAGGCTGCGGGGCGTGCGACGCCGTATGCCCGGCGCTCAACGCCCCTGGGGAGGACGGGTGCGAGTTCGCCCTCTGGGCGAAGGCTCATGACGTCGGCTTGCTCGATAGATCGTCGTCGGGCGGCGTGTTCGGTCTACTCGCCGGTGACGCTCTCTCGCGCGGCGGTGTTGTGGCGGGCGCCGCGTGGACGGACGGTTGCCGCGAGCTTCGTCACGTGCTCGTGGAGGACAGGCCGGCGCTCGGCGCCGTTATGCGCTCGAAATACGTTCAGAGCGCGGTTGGCCGCGGCGTCTTCGAGGGCGTCCGCGCTGCCCTGCGTGAAGGCAGGCCGGCGCTCTTTGCCGGTACTGCATGCCAGGTGGCTGGCATGCGCTCATACCTGGGGAAACTCGCCGACTCTGACCTCTTCCTCGGCGTCGACGTCATCTGCCACGGTGTTCCGTCTCCAGAGCTCTGGTCGCGCTGGGTCGACTACCGTGGTGAGGCCTTCGGGTCGGACGTCTGCGACGTCAATATGCGGAGTAAGACAACCGGATGGTTGTCTTACTCCGCTATGTACAAGCACATAGCGGAGAAAGACAACACCGGGGACACCGAGTCCCAGATATTCGGCAAAGACTGGTACATGAAAGCGTTTCTGGCCAATGCGAGCCTTCGTTCGTCCTGTCTGGCATGTCCAGCAAAGCGCTCCAGCGGCGCCGATATCACGCTCGGTGATTTCTGGGGGTTCCAGAATACCCATCCCGAGGTCGACAACTCCAAGGGCGTATCTGCCGTCCTATGCAATACCGAGAAGGGCGTGCGGGCATTCGAGGCTATTTCTGGGCTTACTGCAAACGGTCCGGCGACGCTTGATGGGGTAATCGCGGGCAACCCTAGCCTCGTCCATTCTGTCACGCCTTATCCAAAGCGCGACGAGTTCTTGAACGACGTGTCTGCCGGGCTTTCCATCCCAGATCTCATGGACAAGTGGGATTTCCGTCCCACTCTCTGGCAGCGTGTCCGCGGCAAGCTTGGTGGTATTAAACGACGACTAAAGAGACTCGTTGGAAGGAGAGCCTAGATGGCCAAAGATCGCTACCTTCAAGCTCTTCGTGGGCTTGCGATTTCCGCAGTGGCGCTTATCCACTGTCTTCCTCAATGTGCCGCGTCGGTCGCCATTCGCCCATTCCTCAACTTTTCTGTTGCGTTGTTCTTGTTTTTATCCGGTGTTCTTACCGACGAGCGCAAATTTAATGCGGGGGGGGTCTTCGACGCCGCATTAGCAAGGTTGCCGGACCTTATGCTTTCTGGAGCGTTATCTATCTTGCGGCGTTTCCCGCCCTTCATGGGCGTCTGGGTTTCTGGCGTTCGCCGTTGGCTCCGTATCGGCTCAGATGTACTATCTATTGGTCTATTCACAGCTTGTGCTGCTTACTCCGGTACTGTTCAGGCTCCTTTCACGGTATAGGTTCTTTGTCTATTGTGTGACACCGGCTTGCTTGCTTCTAAGGGAGCTCGCTGCCGTTGCCGGTATCGCATTGCCTCTAATACAGGTTTTCTGCCCCATGTGGCTCATCTTTTATGTTTTCGGTCTCGACTGGAGGCGTTGGGCTGCGCTCATTGAAGGACGAACCACTCAGCTTGTTGCAGTGCTCTTTATATTTTTAATAATTCAGGAGGTCGCAGGCTTCTGGTGGTATTTGACTGGCGATTTCAATATGGCCACAACTCAGCTTAAGCTCGGTTCTGCCGCGACCTCTTTAGCTGTGATCGCGCTTCTTATGGCGGTTCCGGGATCATTCAAGTCGCGATTATCTTCTACTTTGCTTGTTGACCTTGGGAACGCCTCTTTTGGAATCTACCTCTGCCATATACTTGTTCTCAAGGCCGTTTGGAAACTGCTTGGATTATTCGTCATTCCACTTGGTGTTTCGACATTTGCTGTTTGGGCGCTAACTCTTGCCGGATCTTATTCGCTTGTATCACTTTGCGGTCGTTATTTGCCCGAACGAATTCACATCATTGTGGGATTATAAATTGATTTTCGATACTGGCGCTTTTCATAGCGTTGAAGCAAAGTGAGTCCATTACCAACATTTGGCACGCGATCATCGGTGAAGATACCGGACTTCCTGTTTTCGAACGAGAAGATGATTTTTTACTCAAAATGGCTGATTGGATTAACCAACCTGAAATAACCGGAATCAATCTCCCTTGGTCGAGCATTGAAAAATGGAAGGGGCAATTCAGGTAGCCATATTCCGCAGTCATTACCTTGCCTATTTCGTTAAGAATGAGGGGGTTTAGCAAAATAGGATACCCAAGTCTTATTTATCACTCGATCTAAAGCGCATTTCGATTGTAGAGGACAGATTAAATGAAAGGCATCATCCTCGCCGGCGGGTCCGGCACGCGCCTGTACCCGCTCACGCTCGTGACCTCCAAGCAGCTGCTGCCGGTCTACGACAAGCCCATGATCTACTACCCGCTGTCCACCCTCATGCTGGCGGGCATCCGGGACATCCTGGTCATCTCCACGCCGACGGACCTCCCCAACTTCGAGCGCCTGCTCGGGGACGGCTC
>JAXIZX010000333.1:0-1561 GCA_036303765.1 Collinsella sp.
GTCGATGGTCTGCCTCAGGCCCCCGGCGAAGTCGGTGTGCGCCGGCCTCCAGCCCAGCTCGCGCTGGAGCTTCGTACTGTCGATGGCGTAGCGGCGGTCGTGGCCGGGGCGGTCGGCGACCCAGTCGAAGTCCTCGGGGTCGCGGCCCATGGCCTCCAGGATCATGCGCAGGACCGTGATGTTGTTCTTCTCCCCGTCGGCTCCGATGAGGTAGGTCTCCCCCATGTGGCCCTTGGTGAGGATGTCCCAGACGGCGCTGGAGTGGTCCTCGGTGTGGATCCAGTCGCGGACGTTCTCGCCCTTCCCGTAGAGCTTGGGGCGGACGCCGTCGATGATGTTCGTGATCTGCCTGGGGATGAACTTCTCCACGTGCTGGTAGGGGCCGTAGTTGTTGGAGCAGTTGGAGATCGTGGCGCGCAGGCCGTAGGTGCGGGTCCAGGCGCGGACGAGCATGTCGGAGCTAGCCTTGGTCGAGCTGTACGGCGAGGACGGGTGGTAAGGCGTCTCCTCGGTGAACTTGGCGGGATCGTCGAGCGCCAGGTCGCCGTAGACCTCGTCGGTGGAGACGTGGTGGTAGCGGACGCCGTATTTCCTCACTGCCTCCAGCAGGCGGAAGGTGCCCTCGACGTTGGTGCGCAGGAACGGCTCGGGGTCCGCGATGGAGTTGTCGTTGTGGCTCTCGGCGGCGTAGTGCACGATGGCGTCGTGGCCGGGGACGATGCGGTCCAGCAGCTCCGCGTCGCAGATGTCGCCCACGACGAGCTCCACGCGGTCCGAGGGCAGCCCGGCGATGTTCTCGGGGTTGCCGGCGTAGGTCAGCTTGTCCAGGACGGTCACGTGGACGCCCGGGTGGTTGTTCACGACGTAGTGCACGAAGTTGCTGCCGATGAAGCCGCAGCCGCCCGTGACGATGATGTTCTTGGGTTCAAAGATCTCAGACATGAAAATCCAATCTGAAGCATGTACAGCTTCTTTAGTATGCCGCAGGAAGTGACGACGCGACACTATTCAACAAAACTATCGGACATTTCGGCATGCGATAAGAGCCATAACCTTCGCAGAATTACCTCCCGTACAAAACGCCTCCGGAATGCAGTCTTTGTCGTAGTGAAAAACCGAATCCTCAGTTATTTCACGTAAGTACTTATAGAAGAAATCCTCCCAGCTTTTAAACTTCTCACTGTTTACAAAGGCTTCTGGGGTTTCCAAAACCGTCTTACCATCTAGCCCTGAAATTACGCCGGAGCTCAGTAGAAGCCACTCGAATGATTCGGGAAGACAAACCGTAACAGTATCGCGGTGAATGTCTTGCAGCTTAAGGACGCGGTCCGCATAGCACCCAAATGCCGCCCCGTCCGCGACAACAAACACGCGATCGTCGAGATGCTGATCCAACCAGCCCAAAATCGCGCTGTTCGTCATGGCCGAAGTACAGGTAAGCTCACTGTCAGCGAAATGCCGTTCAAAGAACTGGAAACCAGACTTACTGTCCTCGCATAGAAGGATAGAAAAGTCCTGTTTTGGCGCCGACCGGGAAATAGCATAACGATGATTCCCGCGA
>JAXIZX010000334.1:0-15496 GCA_036303765.1 Collinsella sp.
CGCTGCCATGGACGAGCTGGAGATGGCGTGGCTCGAGGCGAGCGAAAAGCTCGAGGGCGAGGAGTAGGCGAGAATGATCAAAGCCGCGTTTTTCGATATCGACGGCACGCTGCTGAGCTTTAAGACCCACCGGATTCCGGCGTCGGCGCAGCAGGTGCTCGACAGCTTTCACGAGCAGGGGATTGCGTGCGTGATCGCCACGGGCCGTCCGACCTACCAGATGCCGGACTGGCTGTTCGACCTGGGCTGGGATGCGTACATTACGCTTTCGGGCCAGCACTGCTTTGATGCCGAGGGGGTTTACCGCAGCTGCCCGATCGATTCGGACGACGTCGCGGTGATTGTGGACCAGGTGGCGCAGGGGCGCTACGACTCGCTGTGCATGCAGGGCGAGAACTCGTTTGTGAACCGCCTGTCCGAGCGCGTGGTGACGGCTGGCAGCAACGCGGGAATCGTCTACCACGAGGAGCCATTTGAGCATGCCTTTGACGCACCGGTCTACCAGTTTTGCGCCTTTGTGGACCCGGTCGACGAGCATATCGTGACCGACGCCGTGTCGCATTCGCTCACCACGCGCTGGTGTGATTTGTTCTGTGACATTATCCCTGCCAACGGCGGCAAGGACCTGGGCGTGGCGGCAACGCTGGAGCGGCTGGGTATCGACGCGAGCGAGGCAATCGCCTTTGGCGACGGCGAGAACGACCTGTCGATGTTCTCGGCCGTGGGCACGAGCGTGGCCATGGGCAACGCGCAGGACACGGTGAAGGCTGCGGCGACCTATGTGACGACCGCCGTGGACGACGACGGCATCTACAACGCCGCGAAGTACTTTGGACTGCTATAGCTGCGGCTCGGCACTTGGGGACACTCCTTGCGGGGCGTGTTCCCATTTTGTTTTCGTCCCGCTCGTTTTGTGAAACACGGCTAACTTTTAGGCAAAGTAGTAAGACATGGGCAACTTTTGCGGTAAAGTAAGCCGTGGAAAGTATCCAAAGGCTAACTAGCAATCATCGCGAAAGGCGGCCCATGGCCCTACGTGAATCCGGAGAAGACTATCTCGAATCGATCTACGTTCTGTCGGAACGCCAGGGCATCGTGCGCTCGATCGACGTTGCGGAGTACCTCGGCGTAACCAAGGCGAGCGTTTCCAAGGCCATGGCGACGCTGGAAAGCAACGGCTATGTCGAAATGGGCAAGCGCGACGTTCATCTGACGGAGCGTGGTCTGGAGGTCGCTCGCCAAATGTGGGAGCGTCACTGCTTTTTCGTGGGGCTGCTGGAGGATGCGGGTGTTTCGGCTGAGGTCGCGTCGCAAGAGGGCTGCCACATGGAGCACTGCCTGAGCGAGGAAAGCTTCGAGAAACTGAGGGCGATGCTGAACCGGGGCGAGGCGACGGGCCAAGCGGCGGAATCCTAACGAACCCCCAGTAGCGCGGAGTTCGCGCAAAGCGCGAACCAGCGACCGGGACCAGCGGTCCTTTCGGCCAAGTCCATTTCAGCAAAGGAACCCCGCCAGCAAGCGATGCCCAAGAACTGCCACCTACGTCACCGCAGGCCGGGGCCGGGTTTGGTTTTGAAAACACTCCACAGCGCGAGGCCCGCCTTTCCGCTGCTCCGCAGGAGCAGGAAAGGCGGGCCTCATGCGCGAGGACGTTTTCAAAACCAAGCCCGGCCCCGGCCGGAAGGACCACAGACGCTACAGGTTCTTGACACCCATCGCGCGCATGGCGTTCAGGATGGCGATGATCGCCACGCCTACGTCGCCGAACACGGCAAGCCACATGTTGGCGATGCCCAGTGCCGCAAGCACCAGAATCAGCAACTTAATGCCCAGCGCAAAGATGATGTTCTGCCAAACAATCGTCATGGTCTTGCGCGCCACGCGGATCGCGCGGGAAATGTTGGATGGCTTGTCATCCATGAGCACCACGTCGGCGGCCTCGATCGCGGCGTCGGACCCCATGGCGCCCATGGCAATGCCCACATCGGCGCGGGTGAGCACGGGCGCATCGTTGATGCCGTCGCCGACAAAAGCGAGCTTGCCCTTGCCGTTCTCGCTCGCAAGCAACGCCTCAACACGCTCGACCTTATCGCCCGGCAGCAGCTGCGCGTGGAACTCGTCGAGACTGAGTTGCTTGGCCACAGACGCCGCAACCTCCTCGCGGTCGCCCGTGAGCATGACGGTGCGCTTGACGCCGGCGGCGTGCAGGTCGCTGATCGTCTGCTCGGCATCGGCCTTGACGGTGTCGGCAATTACAATGTGGCCGGCATAGATGCCATCGACCAGCACGTGAAGGATCGTACCGACGACCTTGCAATCGGGCGCTTCGACTCCGGTCGCGGCGAGCATTTTTGCGTTGCCAACGACGACGTGCTTGCCGTCGATGGTTGCCGTCACGCCATGGCCCGCGTCGTTGGTGGAGTCGCTTACGCGCTTGGGGTCGACCTCGCCCTGGTAGGCGGCACGCACGGACTGCGCGATGGGGTGATCGGAGAACGACTCCGCAAGGGCTGCGACCTCGAGCAACGACTGCTCGGTATAGCCAGACTCGGGGTGCACCGCCACGACCGAAAACGTGCCGTTGGTGAGCGTGCCGGTCTTGTCGAAGACGACGGTGTCCACGTCGGCGAGCGTTTCGAGGTAGTTAGAACCCTTGATGAGAACGCCTAGCTTGGATGCGCCGCCGATGCCGCCAAAGAAGCTGAGCGGCACGCTGATCACGAGCGCGCACGGGCAGCTGACGACCAGGAAGGTCAGGCCGCGCAGGATCCAGTCGGACCAGGCGCCGGTGACCAAGCCGCCGCCGAGCGCGAGTACCGCGGCAGCGCCGGTGACGGCGGGCGTGTAGACGCGGGCGAAGCGCGTGATGAAGTTCTCGGTGCGCGCCTTCTTTTCGCTGGCGTTTTCTACGAGCTCCAGGACGCGCGCGACGGTGGACTCGCCAAATGGCTTGGTGGTGCGCACGTGGATGAGGCCCGTCATGTTGATGCAGCCGCTGATGATATCGTCTCCAGTTTTGGCCGGGCGGGGGACCGACTCTCCGGTAAGGGCGGCGGTATCGAGCTGTGTCTCGCCCTCGACGATGACGCCGTCGATAGGCACGCGCTCACCGGGCTTGACCACGATCACGGTGCCGACGGCGATGTCATCGGGGAAGACCTGCTCGAGTGTGCCGTCGGGCTGCTCGACGTTAGCGTAGTCGGGCGCGATGTCCATCATGGCACTGATCGACTTGCGGCTCTTGCCCACGGCGTACGCCTGAAACAGCTCGCCGACCTGGTAGAACAGCATGACGGCGGCGCCTTCGGCCATGTGCGGGTCGGTATCGGGGAAGAGCACCATGGCAAACGCGCCGATGGTCGCGACGGCCATGAGGAAGCTCTCGTCGAAGGCCTTGCCGCGGCGGATGTTATTGAATGCCTTTTGCAGTACGTCGTAGCCGGCAATCAAAAACGGCACGAGGAACAGCACAAAGCTGGCGTAGATGTCGCCCGGGGTGCCGAATGCGGCGGTAAGGGTGCCGAACTCATCGAGGGCGTACACCACGGCAAAAATGCCCAGCGCTACCAGGATGCGGTTGCGCTTATGCTCGAGTGATTCTTTTTTCTTGCGCTTCTTCTTTTTCTTTTTGGGGTCGGCGGTGGCCATGACTCGTATCCTCCCATTTGAATGTATGAACATTCGCTCATATAATTTCGCGAGCAAAGGCCGCAGCAAGCGCGGCCTTGCAGGTTGGCGTAAACCTGGGCTAGAGAATAATCTCGCAGTCCGGCTCGGCGTCGGCGGTGAACTCCACAACGCGGTCGAGGACCTCGTCGAACTCGGCGTCATCGGCCTCGAGCGTCAACTTCTGGGTCATAAAGTTGACGGACACGGATTTGACGCCCTCGAGCTTGGCCAGCTCGTCCTGAAGCTCGCGCGCACAGTTGGCGCAGTCGATCTCATCGAGCTTAAACTGCTTTTTCATGGTGGGTTCCTTTCCCTGTATTTGCGGCTTGGGTGCAGGCCGCGCTGGTACCGTGGTTGGCTGCTATTCGCAGATGTGGCTCATGCCCTGGTTGAGCATGGTGTAGACGTGGTCGTCGGCGAGCGAGTAGAGGATATTGCGCCCGTCGCGCCGGAATTTAACCAGGTGCGACTGCTTGAGTGTGCGCAGCTGGTGCGATACTGCCGACTGCGAGGTTTCGGTCGCTTCGGCGATGTCTGCCACGCAGAGCTCGCGGCCCATGAGGGCGTAAAGGATCTTGATACGCGTGGTGTCGCTGAAGACCTTGAACAGGTCGGCGAGGTCGTAGAGAAGTTCCTCGTCGGGAAGGTCCTCGGGCGAGCAGGTGGTGGGGATCGCGGGTTCGGTGGCCTCGATGTCGGGTTTCGTTTCATCAACGCGGGTGCTCATTGCAATATCCTTTCATATGAACATGCGCTCATATAACTTGCTTTCGATTATATGAGTGTATGTTCATATGTCAATACAATTTGCGTTAATTTCGATGACTGCTTGCCGCTTCTGCGATTTTCTGTGGGTTGGGAGACATCGACGCAATGCTCGCCAACATATTTCGAGATGTTCGGCTAGCATGCTAAGAAAGCCACCTTGAGAAGCATTAGAACTGTTCATATTTGTACTTTATCGTGTCAAATACCGCGAGAATCAGTTCTTCCTCTACGGGAGTTTCTGCAGAATCAGTTTTATCTAAAGTTATATTGAGCATTGCTGCAGCCAATCTGGCACATCGGTGGCCGAATAAGTCGAAAAATGTAGGTGGACATCCGCAGAGATCGCCTTTAGAAGAGCGAATTCTCAATTAGATCAATAATCGTGTCGTCTTCCGTGCGGTTTTCATCGATTTTTGCGAACATGTCGCATTCCCAAGCCCCATTGATTTCCTCAGCAAGGGCCCCGACGTGTTGCATGTCGTCGGGTTCGGGCACATCGTTGATGCTCGGGTCATCAGCTTGCGGATATTGGCTTGCAATTTCGCGCTTGGCGGCCTCTTCTTCTTTGAGTGTCTCCAGGACGCGGCGACCGTATTCGAAGTAGCGCCGCAAGACAAATTGACGAAGAGTTTCTTGCAGGATGGCGAAGTTATCCGGGAGTCGACCGGGCCATATCTTCTCGCGAATGCGAATCGCTTCCATGACCCGTTTAAAAGCGGACTGCTTGAAAAACGAATGACGATTAACCGTGATAACGGCATATCCCATGTTTCGCAGCGTGTTTCGGCGCTCCTCGTCAATTGATTGCTGCTCGGGTTCGTCGTGGTAAAAGCCGTTGTATTCGATATCGGTCATCGAATTTTCGAGCAGCGCGTCGAGGTAGAAAACCGTCCGTCGCGTTAGGGCGGCGTATCTTTTGGGGACTGGGATCGGATAATCCGTTTTGATAGCGCGTATGGCTAAGCCACCCATTGACTTGGGCATTGTCAGCATCATGACAAACGCCGTTTCGAGTGGGGAGCGACAGCCTTCGTGTACATAAGAAAGTGCCTTAAGTGCTTTATTAGATCCACGATACCCCGGTGCCTCTGAAAAGAAGGCTCTGAGCTCTTCAACGCTGGTTAGGGCTGGGCGCTCGCGATATTGAGTTTCGTCGGACGTTCCAAGCGCGTAGGAGCCGCAGATTTCAAAGTAATACTCAACGAGCTCCGAAAGGTTGAGGTCGGCTGTTGCTTCTAACGCGCACAGCTTGATATCGACGATGTAGACGTTCGGCTCGAGTTCTAGGTAGCTTTCTGCATCAAACGTATAGCGCGTGCAGTGGCAGATGCAGCCCTTGCGGTGCCTTTTGGCATTATTGGAAAACGTCAGCACATGGATACGTTCAGAATCGACATTCTTTCTGTTGAGCCATGCTCGTGCCGCTTCCAGGTCGGACGTGGTCGGCGCAGACACCCTGATCTTTTCCATAGGTATGGGACCGGTCGCGTAGCTTGCGAGCGAGTTGGCTGTTTGGTATACAGCGCGTGCCGTGGTATGTGACAGAATGATTCCCATACGCGCATGATGGCATAGCGGACGCCGCATACGCCCGAAACTTCGGGCAACGGTATTGGGGCGCGGCTTATCTTCTGCGAACGGTGGGTTTTTGAGCTGTCGTATTGAGGGAGCAGCTTTGGCTGGGGAGGTTTCTGCCGGCTGCCCCTTTTTGATGAACTTTAGTTGCGGATTCGTAGCTTCTAAGCGTTTTTGCCGACCGCTCAGATGCCTCACCAACATAATTTGAGTTATTCGGCCTTATCCTATACAAATGGTGCGATCGCAACGTCCTATTCGAATTGATTCAGGTAGATTTATGGGGCTTGGTTGCGAAATTAAGGCGATTTTAGCTTCGATTGCGGTTCAAGGGGCCTTGACTAGTGGTTCAGCTGGCCGAACAACTCGAAAAATGTAGGTGGGCCAACCTGCCGACTATGTGAAGCACGCGTATTTGCTCGTTTTGATGAAAACTAGGGTGCAGCCATAAGGCTGCGCCCTAGTTTACTGCGTGTCGGTGTGCCCAGACGGATTGCGCTGTGCCTGGCAGGCGCTCCCGCAGATGGATCGGTTATTTCGCGAATAGGTTCTTGAGGTTGAACTCGGCCTGAACCGTGCGGAGCATGAGGTCGGTGTCGTCGAGGCCCAGGTGCTGCTCGTTGGCGTCGGCGGCGAGGGTTCCACGGCGGCGCGCCCAGTTCTCGAGCGCGGCGGGCGCGGATTCGCGGGGGAGCGAGCGGACGTCGGCATCCAGGCTGCGGCAGATCTGGCGCGAGTCGATGACGATGATCTTGCCGGCGCGGCGTGCCTCGGCGTAACCGTCCAGGTGGATCTTGAACCAACTGTCCTCAAAGGCGGCGTTGTGCGCCATGTACGGGTACTTCTTCATAAGCTTGAGCAGCTGCTTCTGCAGTTCCTTGTTCTCGCGGAATGGCTTTTTGCCGTCGATGTCGTCCCAGGTGATGTGGTGGATATTCGACAACGGCACATCCTCGCCGCGGTAGATGTCGGGCAGACCGCAGTAGTGCGCCTCGGCGTCGTGCGGGACGGCGTCGCTGGTGAGCTCCATGATTTCCCAACCCACATTGATGATATAACCGCGCTCGGGTGCACGGCCGGTGGTCTCGATGTCGATACCGAGCACGGTGCCCTGGATGGGCTTGCGGGCGTAGGCCACGCCGAGCGCGTCGCGGTCGCCGCGGATCTCGCGCATGACCGACGCGGCGGTGCGCTTTTGCATCTTGCCGATGGCGGCGCAGGTGTCGGCATCGGACAGGCCGCGCGAAAGCGTCGCGGGCGTCACGTTGCGCAGGCGCGCCTCGCCAATCTGGTCGCACAGGTCGCGGTTGCGGTCAGCCAGGTCGCGCACGGTGGCAAAGTCGAAGCTGGGGTCGCCCTCGGCGGTAAAGTACTCGGTTTCGAGCACCTTAAGGGCCTCCTCGCCCTTCTGGCGCTCGGACTCCATGGCGCCGTGATCGCCATAGATAAACATGGGAATAAACGGCTGGCGCTCGTATTCGAGTGCTTGTGAAACGTTCATATAACTGCTCCTTGGACGGGCCGTGTCGCGCGGCTCGGTGGCATTGAGTTATGGCGAGATGATAGTTTACCATGGGCAACTATTGGCATCGCGCCTAGGACAACTACAATACCCTAGTTGACCGCTAGGACTTTTACAATGCTGCCGAAAGACATGAAAGGTTCCATCCGTCATGGATTTGCTGATTGATATTCTGCTCGACGCCGGCAAGGACACGCTCTCGCTGGCGCCGTTTTTGTTGGTGACGTATCTTGCTCTCGAGACACTTGAGCACGTTGCGGGCGACCGCGTCAACGGCGCTATCAAGCGCGCCGGCGCTGCGGGTCCCGTGGCTGGCTCGCTGCTGGGCATTGTGCCGCAGTGCGGATTTTCGGCCATGGCAGCAACGCTGTACGCCGGCCGTGTCGTGACGCTGGGCACGCTGGTCGCCGTGTTCCTCTCGACCTCCGATGAGATGCTGCCGCTGTTGCTCGCCGAGCAGGTGCCCGTGCAGACCATGGCGATGCTTTTGGCTTCGAAGGCACTGATCGCGCTGGTCACGGGCTTTATCGTGGACGCGGCTATCCGCGGCCTTCGTCGTAACGCTCGCGCGCATGCGGCGATTCGCCGTACCGTGCTGGGGACCGCTTCCAATCCGGCTCATGTGAACTGCGCGCACGACGACCATACCGGGGGCGACATCATTGATGAAGTGGCCGAGGCGGGCGTGAGCGCCGATCACATCCATGAGCTGTGCGAGCGCGACCATTGCGGTTGCGATGAAGACGAGGACGAGTACGAACACGGACATGGACACGATCACGGTCATGGGGGCGAGCATGAACACCATGATGGCCACGGTCACTCCCACTCTCACGAGAGCGCGCCCCTCCTGTCGATTATTCGCAGCGCCATCTCGCACACCGTGCAGGTATCGGTATTCATTTTTCTGGTGACGCTGATTCTGGTCGCCGTGCTCGAGACCTTCGGCGAGTCCGCGATCGAGCAGTTCCTGCGTGGCAACGAGACGCTCGCCGTCTTGGGCTCGGCACTCGTCGGCCTGATCCCCAACTGCTCGGCCAGCGTGGTCATTACGCAGCTGTACCTGGAGGGCGCGCTACAGCTGGCGCCGATGCTCGCCGGCACGCTCATTTCCGCTGGCGTGGGCTATCTTGTCCTGTTCCGCACCAACCGCAGCGCTCGTGAAAACGCCGTGTTCCTGGTCATGATGTACGTCATCGGCGCCGGCTGGGGCCTTATCCTATCCGCCTTCGGCCTCTAAGTAGGCCTAAAAAATGGGCTTCAAATAGCCATGCTCGGCGCCTGCGCAATGCGGCGACGCATGGCATTTTGAAGCCCGTTTTTTGTTGAGCCATGGATTCCGAGCGCTCACACCGCTCAAAACAAAAAGGTAGATTTCCGGGCACGTCCCAAAAATCTACCTTGGTTAGCGCAGCAGCTCGGTGAGGTTTCGCTTAAAACGAGCGCGGTCTTCGCTGGTAAATGCCGCCGGTCCGCGAGTGCGTCCCCCGGCGCGGCGTACCTTCTTTTCCTCGTGGCGAATAAACAGTTGCATGTCGATGGTCGCCTTATCGTAGACGCGCCCGCGCACGCCGATGGCGGCGGCATCGCGCCCGAGCACCATGCTCGCCAAGCCAATGTCCTGCGTCACGACTACATCGCCCGCCTGCAGGCGTTCGACAATGGCAAAGTCGGCGCTGTCGGCGCCCACGCTCACATCGAGCGTCGTGACCCAAAATCCGCGTCGCGCATGCTCGACGTCGCGCGGATCGTCGCGGCGAATGTGGCGTTCCAGGTTCTGTGTGCTGTTGCCGGCGATAACGACGGCGACGCCCGCCCGCCGCGCGCAGTCAATCGACTCGCGCGTGACCGGGCAGGCGTCTGCATCAATAAAGAGCGTTCGCGGCATCTAGTGCACCAGTTTGCCAAATTGAATAGCGCGAACAATCAGCGTTACGCCAAACACCAGTAGTGCGGCGCCGCTAAAGATGACGAGCATCTTGGCCGACCACAGCGGATAGATAAACACGAACATGCCGGCGATGATGGAGAGCGCGCCGCTCAGGATGGCGAGGGCACGGTTGGACGAAAGCTCGGACTCCAGAATGGACATGACACCTTCGACGATCCAGCCAAAGCCGGCCACGATAACCACCATCGTGGTGAGCGTCGCGGTCGAGAAGGCCTGGTTGCGCAGGATTATGACGCCGCCCAAGATAATGAGTAGGTTGGAGATGATGCTCGTCACGCGCCAGCCGGTGGGCAGCAGTTGCTCGAAAACAGCGGTAAACAGCCTGATCGCGGCCGTGATCACAAAGTAGAAGCCCAAGACGGTCGTTAAGAAGACGAGGGACTTGGCGGGCGCAAACAGCAGTGCGATGCCGGCGACGAGCGCCAAGACGCCCGTGATGGCGTAAATCCAGCGCACGGCCTTGACGGCCTTGCCTGCCATGCTTTTCTCGTCAAATCCAAACTGGCTCGATTTTTGGTCATCATTCTTAAAGATGCCCATAATGTCTCCTTTCCGTGCGGCGTAAGCCTTGATCGTTACGACCAGTATCGCCTAAAGGCGCTGACGTATGGGTCGGGGAGGGTGAAACGTAACCCAAAGGCCCCGAATTGTTTCCGTTGTTCCCCACGTCGCGATTTTCTATTCAACAGGTGTAGAACATTGCGGCCCTGTTCGTTATTGCCTACGTTTTAGGTTAGATTTTCCTAAGAACAATTGCCCGAAATTGGGGGTCCCTATGAACGAAACAGTTCCCGCGGCGCCGTCTAGCGCGGAGTCGATGGCAAAGCAAGGTTGCGAAAAGCTCGGCCTGGACACGTTTGACGCGCTGGTCCGCCGCGCCCGTACGTGCCGTCGCTTTGACGAGTCCATGCGCGTGCCGCGCGAGTTTTTGCTCGAGCTGGCGGAACTGGCGCACCTGGCTCCCTGCGGCGCCAATGCTCAGCGTCTGCGTTTTCATGTGGTAAGCGGTTCCGAGGACTGCGCTCGCGTGTTTGACGAGCTTGCATGGGCCGGCGCGCTTAAGGACTGGTCGGGTCCTGCCGAGGGCGAGCGCCCGACCGGCTACATCGCGATTCTTGCCGAGCGCGCCGTTCCGGGCAAGCCCGCCGCTCCTATTACCGAGGTCGACACGGGCATTGCCGCGCAGACGATGATGCTCGCCGCCCGCAGCGCCACGCCCGAGGTGGCTGCCTGCATGTTCAAGGCCTTTACGCCCCACGCGATCGATGCCATGGGGCTCGATAGCGACAAGTATGAGCTCAAGCTGATCATGGCGTTTGGCGTTCCGGCCGAGACGCAGGTGATTGATGCGATCGATTCCAACCCCGACGGCTCAATTAATTACTGGCGCGACGAGGCGCAGGTGCACCACGTACCCAAGCGCCCGCTTGCCGACGTACTGGTGTAGCTGAGCGTCACCGCGGTGTGATCCGGCGGTAAACCACCACAAAGGTACCTGTCCCCTTTGCGGTGGTGCGAGGGGAGGACGTGTGGCAGATTTGTATTTGGTGCGGCATGGGCAGACTGAGCTCAATGTGCAGAACATTTTGCAGGGTGGGCACGATTCGCCGCTTACGGCGCGCGGGCGCGAGCAGGCGCTGGCGACGCGCGCGGCGTTTGAGGCGCGTGGCGTGACCTTTGACCGTGTGTATTCCTCGCCGTTGGGCCGGGCGCGGCATACGGCTGAGCTAATTGCTGGTGAGGGCCGCTCGATAGAGCTGGTCGATGGCCTGCGCGAGTGGCATTTGGGCTCGCTGGAGGGTACATCAAATCGCGAGATGCCGCCGCAGCCCTGGGGCGATTATCCGGTGGCCTTTGGTGGCGAGTCTGAAGGCGAGCTCCAGTCGCGCATGGTCGCGGCGCTGTCCCACATCATGGCCAGGCCGCAGCACGACTGTGTGCTGGCAGTCTCCCACGGCTCTTCCTGCCAGGAGTTTCTTGAGTATGTGACTGGCGGGGGAGAGCTACCCGACAACGGTGCCGTGCTTCATTTTGGCTATTGCGACGGTGCGTTTTCGCTCCTTGATTGGTAACGAACGAAAGGACCCCTATGAATAAAGACCTGTATCTGGTTCGTCATGGGCAGACAATATTCAACCTTAAGCGCATTATTCAGGGTTGGAGTGACTCGCCGCTCACGCAGCTGGGATGCGACCAGGCGGCACGTGCCGGCATGTTCTTACGTGCGCGCGGCATTGAACCCGATCATGCCTACACCTCCACACTTCATCGCACCGAGCAGACTATCGCCAACCTGTGGCCGGGCTTGGCGTACGAGCGCCTGGACGGTCTGCGTGAGTGGTTCTTTGGCGACTTTGAGGCCGAGCGCGTGATGCTTATGCCCGAGCGGCCGTGGCGAGATTTCTATCGTCAGTTTGGCGGCGAGGGCCAGATGCAGGTGCGCGAGCGCATGGCGGCGACGATAACCGATCTTATGCGACGTCCGGACCACGAGTGCGTGCTCGCGGTGAGCCACGGCTCGGCTATCAAGGAGTTTTTGGACCACGTGCGGGGCGCGGCGGCCGACGAGCGCGAACGCGTGCCGGGCAACTGCTCAGTGCTGCAGTTTGCGTTTGACGATGCGGCCGATACGTTTGAACTGGTCGAAGTCTTTACGCAGGAAGACTACGCGCGCGAGCTGGGGCTTGAACCGCTCGTGGCTACTGCGGGTCCGCAGCGCGGATAACGCGAGCGCGGCGGCACGGGTCGTCGGCATAACTTCTCGACGCAAAAGGGGCGGAGATGCATGTACCTGCTGCATCTCCGCCCCCTGTTTGTTGGGCTGCCGATTTTTGTGCTGGACGGTCTGGTCTTGCTAGAACCGCGCGACCTGGTGCGTGAGCAGACCCGTCGGAACCTGCGCCGCGCCGCCGCTGACCTGCGCGGCGGGGAAGAGCGCAGCTACGGCAAAGTTGAACGGCTCTTTGCCCGTGTAGGTGCCGGCGGCACGTGCATCGTCGGCCAGGAGCTGTGATGCCTCGACTAGTGCGACAGCGTAGGCAGGGTCGTCGGCCAGTGCCGGCTCCGGCGCCTGGTCGAGCATGGCGCGGATGGCCCCGACGGCGTCCTCGCGCTTGACCTCCCACACGCGGTGCGTAATGCCGTCGGGGTCGGTGACGGCATAGAGTGAAGCGCCCTCTTTTGCGGCGCCGAGGATGATATCCATGACGGGAGAGGCTTCGTAGACAAGCGTTACGGGACGGGGCTGTACCTTGAGGTCGGCGATTGCGCGCGCAGCGGCGGTCGTATCGGCGGCAACCGCGTCGCCGCCCGCCAGCGCACCAACCGGGCAGATCGCCACGACACCCGTCACACGTCCCGGCTCGCCCGAGCATTCGTACACGTAATACGCCGCACCCGGGTCCTTGAGCATCAGACCATCGGCAAGGGCTCCGCGCAGAGCATCGTTGCCGCTCAGGATGCTGCCCATTGCAGGCAGCGCCTCGAGCACGCGGTCCTGAGCCGGGCGGATGCAGGGAAACGGAAGTGCTTTCATGGGCGGTCCTAACGCACGAGTCGGTTTGTTCGCGGCTTATTATGCCCCAACTTGGCCGCTCGCGTCCCAGAGCACGTTATCGGCGAGCGCGATTAGCACCTGCTGACAACGAACGATATCGGCGTGGGGCACATATTCGTTGGGCTTGTGCGCGAGCGCGAGCGACCCGGGACCGTAGCTCATGCAATTGCGGTTACCTGTCTTGCCGGCAATGACGGCGGTGTCGGTGTAGCCGGTAAAGAAGCCGACGGTCGTGTCCGCGTCCGTCACGTCATCGGCGGCACGCTTGAGCGCTGCTAGAAGGGGAGAGTTCGGGTCGCGCTCGATGGCGGGGCGGTCGCCCGTCACGGTGTAGCTGCCATGGCAACCGGGGACCGCGGCTTCGGCGCCGGCGATGGCCAGCTCTACCATGCGCTTCGCGGCGGCCGTATCGGTCGGAGGCGTCAGACGCATGTCGACCCAGACTTTGGCGCGGTCGGGCACGACATAGGGGCGATATCCGCCCTCGATTTGGCCAAACGTGATGGTCGAAGGCCCCAGCTCATCGTGCGCGGGCAGCGCCATAAACGCGCGACGGAGCGAACACACGACCTCGGCCATGGCAGCGACGGCATCCGCGCCCTTCCAGGGCTGGCTCGCATGCGCCGTCACGCCAGTCATTTCAATCTCGAACCACGTACGCCCCTTGTGCGCCACCTGGATCTGTCCGTCGGTGGGCTCGGTGTCCAGCACCCATTCACGCGAGCCGACCCAGCCAGCATCGATCGTGGCCTCTGAGCCGCGCATAAAGTCCTCCTCGTCGACCGAGCAAATGAGTGAGAAGCCACGGCGGGGCAGCTTGCCTTCTGCCGCCACGCGCTCGAGCGTATGGACCAGTGCGGCAATGGCGCAGGCCAGGCCACCCTTCATATCGCAGGCACCGCGGCCATAGAGTTCATCGTTGCGCACGATCGCTCCGAGCGGCGGAATGTCCGCGTCCCAGCCATCGCCCAGTGTAACGGTATCCATATGGCAGATATAGACGAGCCGTGGCTCGTCGCTCAGTCCCGGCACAGTGACCATAAGGTTGCGGCGTCCGGGGAGTACTTCGTGCTCTGCAATCTGCACGGCATCGAGTACCGGATAGCTCAGCTGCGCCAACCGTTCCTCAACCAACGCTTTGATATAGCGCTCAATCTCGTCCTCATACGCACCCGGGTCTGAACTGTCGATCCGCACGAGCCCTTGCGTAAGCCGCCAAGCAAAATCTGTATCAACCATAGGCACCTCACAGATAGTTAGGTCAACATACAGATTGTATGCCAAGAAGCGGCTCAGTGCATTTAATGGAGCGCTCACAAAAATGGGGGCGCCTCTCGTGCGAAAGGCGCCCCCGCGGGCATTCAATGTCAGCGACGGGCAGGCCACATGGGGAACTGCCCGTCAGGTCAGTCGGCGCTACTTGATCACGCGCACGCGATACATCGACGGAATCTGCTTGAGCGCCTCGATGGTGCTGCTGTCTAGGTGTTCGTCGGTGTCGAACATGGTGTAGGCGTTCTCGCCGGCGGACTCGTTGGTCATACGCTGCACGTTGGCGTTGTCCTTGGCCAGGATGGCCGTGATCTGGCCGATCATGTTGGGCACGTTGGCATGCAGGCAGGCAATGCGGCTCGCGGCGCGCGCCTTGCCCATGCTGCAGGCGGGGTAGTTGACGCTGTGTGCGATGTTGCCGTTCTCCAGGTAATCCTTGAGCTCGCTGATGGCCATATCGGCGCAATTGGCCTCGGCCTCGCCGGTGCCGGCGCCTGAGTGCGTGGTGATAAACGTGTTAGGCATCTTGACGGTCTTGGGCGTGGCAAAGTCGCAGCTAAACCAGCTCAGCTTGCCCTCGCGCAGGGCAGTGTCGACGGCGTCCTCGTCAATGATGGTTTCGCGCGCGTAGTTGATGAGCACGGCGTCGGGTGCCAGCAGCTTAATCTGCTCGGTGCTGATCATGCCGATGGTGTCGGCCTTGCTGGGCACGTGCACGGTGAGGTAGTCGCAGCCGCGGCACAGATCCTCGAGCGTGCCTACGCGCTGCACTTCGCGGCTCAGCACCCACGCGTGCTCAACGGAAATGAACGGATCGTAGCCGTAGACGTCCATGCCCAGATCGACGCAGGCGTTGGCGACCTTGGAGCCCACGTTGCCCAGGCCGATGACGCCGATGCGTTTGCCCTTGAGCTCGCGGCCCACAAAGGCCTTCTTGGCCTTCTCGGCATCGACCTGGATCTCGGGGTCGTCGGCGTTGTCGCGCACCCAGTTCATCGACTGCACTACGCCGCGGCTCGAGAGCACCAGCATGCCTAGGACGAGCTCCTTGACGGCGTTGCTGTTGGCGCCGGGGGAGTTAAAGACGACGACGCCCTTCTTGGCGTACTCCTCGACGGGGATGTTGTTGACGCCGGCGCCGCAGCGGGCGATGGCGCGGATGCCCTCGGGCAGCTTGTAGCCG
>JAXIZX010000335.1:0-3361 GCA_036303765.1 Collinsella sp.
CTCCAGTACCGGGGTCGCCATGTGCGTGGTTTGCATACCGAGTCCTTTCTTGCGATTAGTCTACGGCATCTATAGTCGCAAGAAGACGAGTCGGCTACCATCGATATGGCTTACGCTTGCCTTACCGTTGTGTAAGGTACGGGTAGCTAGCCTGCCACGCGTTGATGTTGAGAGAGGACTCCTGTTGAAGACTGTTCATGTTGCCGCTGGGATCATTCGCAAGGATGGATCTGATGAGCTGCTTGCCGTGCAGCGCGGCTACGGCGACATGCAGGGACTTTGGGAGTTCCCGGGCGGCAAGCTCATGCGCGGCGAGACACCCGAAGACGCCGTGCGACGCGAGCTTATGGAAGAGTTGCAGGTAAAAGTCACCAACCTGCGCGATTTCTACACCGTTGAGTATGACTACCCCGATTTTCATCTCTCCATGGAGTGCTATTACTGCTCGCTCGCCGATGAATCCGATGAACCCCAGAAGCACGACCGCCAGCTCGATATCCGCTGGATTCCGCGCACCTCGCTTGCCACCGTTGAGTGGATGCCCGCCGACAAAGGGCTCATTGATGCCCTGATTGAGCTGAAGGAAGACCGGCTTGAGGCCAACGGCGCTGCCAACGACGCCGAGGCCACCGCGACCGACGAGCCCGCCACCAAGCCCAAGCGCGCACCTAAGCGCCGTAGCAAAAAGCGCCCCAAACCAGGTCTGCTCGACGGCATCGATACCTCGGACCTTTCCGCCGACGAGCGTGAGCTCGTGCGCCGCCGCGCCGCCATCAAAAAGTCCATGAAGGGTAACAAACGCGCCAATACTAAGCCTGAGTTGCTCGTACGTCAGCGCCTGCGCGCCGCGGGCCTTACGGGCTATCGCTTGGAATGGAAGGTTCCCGGCAAACCCGACATCGCCTTCCCCGGACGCAAGATCGCCATCTTCGTCAACGGCTGCTTTTGGCACCGCTGCCCCAAGTGCAACCCTAGCCAGCCCAAGCGCAACGTTGAGTTTTGGGAGGCAAAGTTCCGTCGCAACGTCGAGCGCGACCGAGCAGCCATCAACGCACTCACCCAAATGGGCTGGACACCCATAACCATCTGGGAATGCGAGCTCAAAAAAGACCGCATCGACGGCACGATGGAAAAGGTCATCGAACAAGTACGCGCCGCCGCACCGCAGCACTAGGAACGAGCCGTCCACACGCTCCGCACGTCTGCGCCACATCCGCGTCATAAACCTTAGAAAGCCCTTAAGCCCAAAACCTTTCAAGAGTGCTACTCGATACCTCTGACCTGCAGTTTCATCGTTACACCAAACCAGGTTAAGCCTTTCTTTAGCGCTTCTTTGCAACAGCCGCGGCATAATACTGCCAACGCACGGGACCTAGCAGCACACCCCGTGCGCAACCTTTTGGTGGACATCGAGGAGGCCGCATAAGCATGCATTCTTCCAATGACGCAGCACAGCAGCCATCCCTAAAACATGCAGACCTTTTCTCCTTCCCCCCGACACAGAGAAACGGTCTCCTCGACTCCCCCACCTCGCAGCCAAAACGCTCAACCGACCAGAGCCACAACTTGCGAGCATCGTTCGAAAAGCTCCAAGCATCCCTAAACAAGTCATTCCCCAACCAAGCCCGGGCATACTAACCCCTCATCAACAAAGAAGCCCTGACGCCCCACCCATTTCCGCCCTAACGCCACAAGGGCAATCGAGCAGGACGGCTTGGGCGGGTCCCCGTACTTAGTTTCCAAAATCATTCCGCAGCGCGAAGGCCCCCGTTGCCAACGCTTCGTAGAAGCGAGGCAACGGGGGCCTTCATGCGCGAGGACGTTTTGGAAACTAAGTACGGGGACCCGCCCAAGCCGTCCGGTGGGATCGGAGTACCCTTGCTGTTACTCTGCTTTGCCCACGGAGTTGAGGTTGGTCATGCGGATCTTAACCAGCTCGGTGATCTCACGCATGCCCTCCTTGGCCGGCTTCTTGGGATCGAAGCAGGCGGGGTTCTCAGCCATGTAGGCCATGAAGCCCTTGGTGTAGGCCTGACGCAGCTCGGTGGCGTAGTTAACCTTGCAGATGCCGTTCTTCACGGCCTCGGCGACCTGCTCATCGGGCACACCGGAGGTGCCGTGCAGAACCAGCGGCACGTCGACGGCGTCGCGGATGGCCTTGACCACGGACTGCTCGATGTGCGGATCGCTCGTGTACACGCCGTGGCTGGTGCCAACGCCAATTGCGAGGGAGGTGCAGCCGGTACGCTCGACGAACTCCTTGGCCTCGGCCGGATCGGTGTAGGGGCTCTCGCCCTCAACCGCAGGACCGTCGTCCTCCTTGCCGCCAACCTTACCGAGCTCGGCCTCGACGGGCACGCCCATGGCGCGGCCAGCGTCGGCGACGGACTTGGTCAGGGCAATGTTATCCTCGAAGGACTCGTGCGAGCCGTCGATCATGACGGAGGTGTAGCCGGTGCGGAAAGCCTGCATGCAGCGGTCATAGCCGTCGCCGTGATCGAGGTGCAGGGCAACGGGCACGGAAGCGCGCTCGGCGGCAGCCTTGACCATGCCGTAGAAGTAGTCCAGACCAGCGGTCTTGATGGTGCCCGGGGTGGTCTGCATGATGACGGGGGACTTGGTCTCCTCGGCAGCGGCCAGAACGGCCATAACAAACTCGAGGTTCTCGACGTTGAACGCGCCGACGGCGTAGTGGCCGGCCTGAGCGTCCTTGAGCATCTTTTCGGTGGTAACAAGTGCCATGAGCGTTTGCTCCTCTCCCTCGCCCGCATCTGGACATCGGGCGTAGTTGTTCACAAGGCGTTTTACCTTGCGTTTTACTGCGCTCATTGTATGAAATTCAGCGGCTTTGCACGTGCGAGATATTGAGCCCATGCAGGTCAATACAGTCGTTTTTGAAAAGTAAACGGAAGGAATTTGAGCCGAGTGGGCGTGTTCGATATTGAATTTTGTGCGTTCAGCGTCTTTCTTTTATAGAAAAGATAAGTAATCGAAAGGTGTTTTCTTACTCAAAAAGAAAATGAACGAAAATAGAGTCAACACAATTCCTGCAAATTTAGCCGAGAATGGAGCAAACATGGCCCAAGCTACCAACCGTGCCTTCGCCGATGAGCGTCGTGCCGCCATCATGGAGATGCTTGAGCATAACGCCTCGGTGCAGGTAGCAGAAATCGCCCAGACCTTTGGCGTGTCCTCCGTCACCGCCCGCGCCGACCTAGATGCGCTCGCCGAAGCAGGCAAGCTGCGCCGCACACATGGTGGTGCCGTATCGCTCCACAAGCGTCTGACTGTCTCCACGCAGGATCGCCGCATCAATGTCAACGTCGCCGCCAAGCAGGCCATCGCGCAAAGCGCCATCGAG
>JAXIZX010000336.1:0-4178 GCA_036303765.1 Collinsella sp.
AAAAAACTGCTCGACCTCATGATCAACTCCATCTACACCAATAAGGAAATCTTCCTGCGCGAGCTTATCTCTAACGCGAGCGACGCCGTCGACAAGCTCAACTTTAAGAGCCTGCAGGACCCGAGCGTTAAGCTCGACCAAGGTGACCTTGCCATCCGCGTCTCTTTCGACAAGGATGCCCGCACCCTCACGATCTCGGATAACGGCATTGGCATGACCGCCGAGGAGCTCGAGCGCAACCTGGGCACCATCGCCCATTCCGGCTCCGAGGAGTTTAAGACCGAGAACGCCGAGCAGCAGGGTTCGGAAGTCGACATCATCGGCCAGTTTGGCGTGGGCTTCTACTCGGCTTTTATGGTCGCCAGCCATGTGAAGGTCGTCAGCCGCGCCTATGGCGCGGATGTCGCCCATGTGTGGGAATCCGACGGTCTTGAGGGCTACACCATCGAGGACGGCGAGCGTGCCGAGCACGGTACCGATGTCATTCTGACGCTGCGCGAGAACGAGAAGCTCGATGCCGACGGCGAGGCCGAGACCTACGATCGCTTCCTGACCGAGTGGGGCCTCAAGAGCCTAATTCAGCAGTACAGTAACTATGTGCGTTACCCGATCCAGATGATGGTGTCCAAGAGCCGCCAGAAGCCCAAGCCCGAGGATGCTGGCGATGACTACACGCCCGAGTACGAGGACTACCAGGAGCTCGAGACCGTCAACTCCATGACGCCGATCTGGAAAAAGCGCAGCTCCGATGTCGAGCAGAAGGACTACGACGAGTTCTACAAGTCCACGTTCCACGACTTTGACGATCCTGCGCGCACTATCAGCTTCCATGCCGAGGGCACGCTCGAGTATGACGCCCTGCTGTTTGTGCCGGGCCGCGCGCCGTTCGATCTGTACAGCAAGGATTACGAGAAGGGTCTGGCGCTCTACAGCTCCAATGTCCTGATCATGGAGAAGTGCGACGACCTGCTGCCCGACTACTACAACTTTGTGCGCGGTGTCGTGGATTCCGCCGACGTGTCGCTCAACATCTCGCGTGAGACGCTGCAGCAGAACCGTCAGCTCAAGGCCATCGCCAAGCGTGTGGAAAAGAAGATCACCGCTGACCTTGAGGATATGCGTGACAACGACCGCGAGGCCTACGAGAAGTTCTTTGAGAACTTTGGCCGCGGCCTTAAGTACGGCATCTACTCGAGCTATGGCATGAAGGCCGATGAGCTCGCCGACCTGTTGCTGTTCTGGTCTGCCAAGGAACAGAAGATGATTACACTGGCCGAGTATGCCAAGGGCATGCCCGAGGATCAGAAGGCCATCTACTACGCCGCCGGCGATTCGCGCGAGCGCTTGGCCAAGATGCCCGTGGTAAAGGGCGTGCTCGACCGCGGCTATGACGTGCTGCTTCTGACGCAGGACGTGGATGAGTTTACCTTCCAGGCCATGCGTGAGTACGTTGCCGCCGATATGCCCAAGATCTACGAGGACGATGCTGCCCGCGAGGCTGCCGAGAAGGCTGTGGCCGACGGTGCCGAGCCCGAGGTCGAGGATCGTCATCTGGAGCTCAAGAACGTCGCGACCGGTGATCTTGACCTGGCGACCGAGGATGAGAAGAAGGAGGCCGAGGACGCCACCAAGGAGAACGAGGACCTCTTTAGCGCTATGAAAGAGGCACTCGGTGACAAGGTCGAGAAAGTTGCCGTCTCCGCGCGCCTGACCGATGCCCCCGCTTGCATCACCACCGAGGGTCCGCTTTCGCTTGAGATGGAGAAGGTACTCCAGAAGGGACCCGAGGGCGCGCCCGACGGCATGCCCAAGAGCCAGCGCGTGCTCGAGCTCAACGCCAAGCACCCGGTCTTTGACAAGCTTGTCGCTGCCCAGAAGGCAGGCGACGCCGACAAGATCAAGCAGTACTCTGGTCTGCTCTACGATCAGGCCCTGCTGGTCGAGGGTATCCTCCCCGAGGACCCCGTTGCCTTCGCGGCGGCTGTTTGCAACTTGATGTAGTTAGGTAGTTACGCGGTTTTACCAAACCGCGTAACGGCTCGACGCTGCCCTCAGTTCCGCCGTTCTAACGAACGGCGGACCAGTCGACGCTGCGCGGGCGCCAGAGCGACAACTTGTCATTCAAAGAGGACGGCATGACCAGAAGGTCTATGCCGTCCTCTTTTCATGCCAATTTGTTCGCTCTGGCGCCCGCTCGCTGGCATTGCTAAAACATCGATGTTACCGTGGTCCAAACTAGTCGTTGGGGGCGTTCTTGTTTGACCAGTCGTTTAAGAACGTCCCCGATGACTATTTGAATTGCTAATTTGTGCGGGTTGTGGTTTTGTAACCTGCTGTAATTTAAGATACTGTACAACTGTACGTTAACTCATCTTCGTAGTATATTGCTACCCGCAAAACTCAACACCATTGTGCTTTGAGACGTTAAAGCGCCTCCGTACAATGGTTGTCGATAGTACGATTCGATTCAACGACAGGATGGATGGTCCAAGCGTGAGTCTCGGCAGCAAACTATCCAACGCAAAGGTCTCCTTTGCGATCTTTAAGCGCGACATCAAGCGATTGCTCGTGAACCCCGTCGCCCTGGTGGTTACTTTGGGCGTGTGCGTCATTCCCTCGCTGTATGCCTGGTACAACATCGTGGCTAACTGGGATCCGTACGGAAACACCCAGGGTATCAAGATTGCCATCGCCAACAACGATCGGGGCACCCAAAACGACTTGGTGGGCGAGCTCAACGCGGGCGACCAGGTCGTCGATCAGCTCAAGGAGAACGATCAGCTGGGCTGGACCTTCGTCGATTCGGCGGCCGACGCCAAGGAGGGCGTCGAGAGCGGTGAGTACTATGCGGCCATCGTAATCCCTAAGAACTTCTCGGATAACCTGGTCTCGATGCTCGACGGCAACTACCATCAGCCCAAGCTTACGTACTACGTCAATGAGAAGAAGAGTGCTATTGCGCCCAAGGTTACCGACACCGGTGCAAGCACCATCGAGGAGCAGATCAACTCGGAATTTGTCTCCACAGTGGGCGAGACCGTTGCCAGCATCGCCAAGGATGCCGGGGTCGATTTAAAGGACAAGGCAACCCAGACTCAGAATTCGTTGGCTGGTTCGGTATCAGAGGCATCCGGTACCTTGGGTGAGGTGCGCGATTCGATTGGCGACATAAATGCCGCCATCGATAAGACGAGCGGTTCCATTGCCTCGGCTGATGCCGCGTTGGCGGGCCTGCAGGGTCAGACGCCCTCTCTAACGCAGGCAATCGCTCAGGGCAATGACCTGCTGGGCGAGGCGCGCGCTACGGCGGGCAACTCTGTCGCCTCGCTCTCCAAGGCACTCTCGGAAGGCAGCCTTGCGCTCACCAAGACGTCAGCCTCCGCGAACGCTGCGATTGGCAAGCTGACGGGCGCGGTCACATCTACGACCACCCGCATCGACAACTCGCTTGAGTCTCTCCAAGCGACGATCGACCACAATAAGGCCGTTATCGGGCACTTGGAAATTCTCGTTAATGACACGTCGACAGGTTCCAAGGAAATTGACGCGCGCATTGTATCGACCATCGATTTGCTCCGCGAGCAGAATGAAAAGCTTCAGAGCATCAAGGACGGTCTGTCTGCGCAGTCGAGCGCCATGGCGAATGACGCCGCGGCTGTCTCGGGCGCCAGCGACGCTATCAATAACGCAATCCAGACCGGTGCGACCAACCTTGGCCAGGCCCAGACGGACCTGGGTCAAAACGCGCTGTCGAAGGCTTCGAGCGCGCTTGATTCATTTGCCGCCGTCTCGGGTGATCTGACGGGAATCGTGTCTGGCCTCACGCCTACTATTGCAAGTGCGCGCGGTACGCTTTCGCAACTCAACGCTACGCTCGGTCAGGCCAAGACCACGCTGTCCCAGACCGATGCCTCGCTTGCCAAGGTCCAGGACAAGCTTGCGACCGCCGCCAACGACATCGCGGCGCTACAGACCTCCGAGTCCATGGGCGAGCTGGCCGGCCTGATGGGCGTCGACGTCGATGACGTTGCAGACTTCATGGCATCTCCGGTCGAGCTGACCTCAAAGTCAATTTATCCGGTCAAGAGCTTTGGTTCGGGCATTGCCCCGTTCTATACCAATCTGGCGCTGTGGGTGGGCGGCTACGTGCTTATCGCCATCTACAAGCTCGAGGTCGA